>DATMSL010000321.1:0-10095 GCA_035565435.1 Dyadobacter sp.
CACGTGATTTTTACTTCACTTTCAATATAAAATCCAGATTCACATCATCGCTGCCAGGCGTAGGAGTGCCATTTTTAGCCCCGGGCTGGTGGCGTAGCTGTACTTTCAATGTGCCGTCACCCGCCGCGCCGGTTTTCGCTGAGCCGGTGATGCCGATGGGGTAGTTGTTTTTGTCCTTATCGCCGTAAGTGTAGGTCAGCAATGCAGCGGGGCTGGGTGTGTACACAAACAGGTGCTCGTCGGATTCCTCTTCCACTTCCTTCGTAATATCATCCACAGGCGATTTGCTCTCGTCGAGTAGCTCGATGGCCAGTGTGTAAGTGGTGTTCGGTTTCAGCGAAATGGTATCGAACTTAGTAGGTGCATTGCCTCCATCGCCGTCGGCATCCTTGTAGGAAAAAGTACTGACGTTGGAGGTGCCTTGTTCAGTGAATTTTAACGTCACGGAAGTGATCAATTCATTCTCATCGTCCGGCTCTACATCGTCGCCCGAGTCTTTACATTGCACAAAGGCCATTGTCATCGCAGCGAGCAGCATCCAGGTCAGCTTACGGTTCATTTTCATACGTAATAGATTTAAGTATTGTATTAAAAATTCATTTTTTGGGCCGGGCTTCGTTAAACCCGCTTCGTTAAGCGCCAAACTTCCATTTCAGGCGGAGCGACGCATTGCGGCCCATATCGTCGGCATAATAGCGGAAGCGGTTCAGGTAATCCCTGTAAACAGTATTGAACAGGTTTTGTACACTAATCCCGATTTCCAGTTGCTGTTTTTCAGAAACTTTCAGCGTCGCACCAGCTTGCAGGCTCCAAAGGGAATAGCCCTTCGGCGGCGGCATAAAATCGCTGTTCGCAGAAACGCGCTTTTGCTCCGCTACGAGCAGGTTGCCGATTGATATAAATCCATCCTTCCATTTGCCACGGTCTGCGAGCTGATATTTCAATGCATTATCCAGCCGGTTTGGCGGAATCATCACCAGGTAACCATCATTGCGTTCGTCGTACACGCGCAGGTACGTGAGCTTGCTCGAAATGGTGGTGCGCTTCACAAATTCCCAGCTTCCCGAAATGTCGATGCCTTTGAAAGAAGCGTCGGTTTGGGTGTATTTGAAGTAGGGAAATGCACCTCTGATCGTCAGAATGGGCTCCGGCTGAGGTTTTAAGTATATAAAATCAAAAATGTAATTGTAGTAACCGCCTACTTCCATACTCCATTTTGGCGCGGCATATTTTATGCTGGCAATGGAGTTGAGCGCTTTTTCGGGCTGCAAAGTGGCGTCACCCTTCTCGTACGCGGCCGCACCGTGGTGCACGCCATCGCTGAACAACTCGCTCACGTTAGGCGCGCGCCAGGCCGTACCCACGTTCACACGCGCGGAAAAACGTTCGGAAAAATTACGGGTAGCACCTGCGGTTCCCGAAAAGTTGCCGAAATCGAAATGGTCGTCGATCTTTTCACGGTTCACGATCCTGTAGGTTTTCAGTGTCCGATAATCGTAGCGCAGGCCCGCTTCCAGCTCCCATTTGCTGGTCACATACCGTTCGATCCAGAATAGCCCGATGTTGAACTGGTTGAAATTGGGGATCAGCGGGCGGCCACTCATGAGGTTGTATTGGTATAATGTGCTCACACCAATCTGCCCGCTGATTTTCCCGGCAATGGGTTTGTGGTCCCAGACCACGTCGTTTGTCAATGAAGTGAGTTTAAATGTCAGTTCCGGATGGTTAAGGGCCGCTATACTGTCGTTGCGGGGGCGGTGCAGGTCAAACTCGTTCCGATTGTTGTATTGCCGCGCGATGGTCCATTGCAGCCGGTTACCATCATTGAAGTGGTAGTGTGTTTCGGCTTTCAGCAACTCGTGCGTCGCATTCTGGTTAGGCCGGTTAATCGCATAGCTGAAACCGGATTTAACGAACGGCTCGCCGTTTTTAATCACATTGAGCAGATCGGTGACGCTACCAATGTGCGAGCCGGAGAAAATACCTATTTGCGTGTCAAACCGGCTGTAAAACACATCGATGCCCAAGCCTTTGTGCCGGTAACCTGCCGCGAGCGAGAAGTTGTTCTCACTAATTCCTGTATTGTCGAGGAAATAATTCGGTGTTCGAATATTGCCGCCGCGTTTAATCGTACCCTGCGCGCGCCAGCCAAAGCCTTTTACAAAATTTAGCCCGCCCTGCACGGTACCGGACAATACGCCCTGGCGGCCATTAGAAAATCCTACCGCATTCAATTCACCGGTAATGGGTTTGTCGATCGGCAGCTCTTCCGGCTCCACCAATATTACCCCGCCGATGGCATCTGAGCCGTAGCGCACACCCGCAGCACCCTTCACGACCGATATTCTCGTGGCAATGAACGGATCAATTTCCGGGGCGTGCTCTGAACCCCATTGCTGGCCTTCCTGGCGAATGCCATTGTTCATGATCAGCACGCGGTTGCTATGCAAACCGTGAATGACAGGCTTGGCAATAGAGGAACCCGTTTGCAACGTCGTCACGCCGGTCACACTTTTGAGGCTCTCACCAAGTGTTTGGCCACGTGTTTTATCCAGGTCAGCCCCTGAAATAGTGGTCAACGGCTGGGAGGAAGGCGTATCCGTGCGGTGTGCGGTAATCTCGACATCTTTTAAATGCACTTCCTGTTCGAGCAGGTTGAAGTTTTCTTCATGCCCTGCCGTCAAGTCGATTTTTTGCTGGAATGGGCTGTACCCGACAATGCGGCATTCTAGCGTATAGTTCCCCGGACAAAGATTGCGGAGCTCGTAGCGGCCATTCTGGTCTGTGAATACGCCAGTGCTCTGCCCGACAATAAGCACGGTGGCACCTATGATCGGCTGGCCCGTATGCCGGTCTTTCACGATACCCTTCACAAAGCATTCGCACGCTGGTTTCTGGGCAATGGCCGTCAGCGAAAACAGCGATAGCAAAAGGATGAGGAGTGAAAATCGGACAGCGGGCATGTAGATGCGCGGGGTAGCGGGTTACGTTCTTTTTGTTACAACGTTGCAAAAATAAGATCATTGCAACTTTGTTGCAATTAAAATCAGGAAGTATTTTGTCAAATTTTCAGCGGATTAGGGTCTTAAACGTAAATTTGTACTCCATTTTGCCGCATTAAATCGTTGTCCGACCTTCTTTTAACCAAAATCATGCTCATGCCCCCGCTTATTGCCGGGGTAACAATGGCCGTTCGTAAATGGGGCGAGGGGCTCGGTGGCTGGATCGGTGGATTCCCCTGGGTGGCGGGGCCGATCTCTTTCTTC
Source organism: Dyadobacter sp. (assembly GCA_035565435.1). Classification (GTDB taxonomy): domain Bacteria; phylum Bacteroidota; class Bacteroidia; order Cytophagales; family Spirosomataceae; genus Dyadobacter. The sequence goes on from DATMSL010000321.1 coordinate 3,267, forward strand.
ATCGCATTGGAACACGGCGCGGCATTCGCGGCTTCAACGATCACTTCCGCATTGTTGGGGTCGGTGGGTACGATGCTCTTCGCATTGGTATATGCGACGCTTTCGCGGCGGATGCGCTGGTTGCCGACGGTGCTGCTTAGCTACGGCGTATTTTTTGTGGTTGCATTGCTTTCGCTGGGCAGAGATATTTCGCTCGTAGCCGGTGTCGGGTTGAACCTGGCCGTGCTGACGCTGGTGTTATATTTCTTTCCAAAACCCAAAACAAAAGCGGATTTCAAAAAACAGCCTTCCTGGGATATTCCATTAAGAATGCTGGTGGCGACGCTCTTTGTGGTCGCCCTCACGCAAGCAGCCGATCACCTTGGCCCGACTTGGAGCGGGATATTGACGCCCTTTCCGATCATGACTTCCACGCTGGCGGTCTTTACGCATTCACAGCAAGGATCCGATGCGGCGATCCGGATATTGTATGGCTTGCTGCTGGCGGGTTATGGGTTCGTCGCGTTCCTGGTGGGCGTGGCGTGGCTCGTGCCGCAAATGCCCATCGGCGCCGCTTATGGCATTCTGACGATTTCGACGATGGTTGTGAATGGGATTACAATAAAACTGATCCGCTAGCATTCGCCAACGGATCAGGTATGCGTTTTCGAGAAGTATCTTTGTTTGGCTTAAAACTCTTCAAGCCTCGTTTTTGAACTTACACCCTTTCCAGCTTCACCGGATACGTTTTTTTTGCATTCCACTGGCATACGTAAATGTTGTGGTCGTTATCGACGCATACATCGTGGCAATGCATGAATATCGGCTTTTCCTGTAACATCAGTTGCAATTCGCCGTTCCGGTACTCGGGTTTGGTACCGCCGGGGTTGGAAATTACTTTATTGGCTTTATCAATGATCGTCACGAAGCCTGAATTCGGCGTCTGGTTCAGATAGCGCAGGCGCGACCAGCATACCCCCGCGTAAAGCGTGTCATCCTTGAAAACCGGGCGGCATACGAATGCGCCGGGCAGGAAGATGGTACTCAGGTATTTGCCATCCAAAGTGAATTTCTTGAATGCATTGTGCGCACGGGAAGTGACGATGAGGGTCGGATTGGCCTTGTCGCGGTAATCGATGGCAATACCGTGGGCGGTGGAGAATTGCGCGTCGCCGTCGCCGGAGCCGCCGAATTTATCGATGAATTCGCCTTTGGGCGTGTATCTCAAAATCCATTGCGAGCCATAACCGTCGGCAATGTAAATGGTACCGTCAGGACCAATAGCCGTTTCGGTGGGTTTGAATGGGTCCGCTTCTTTATAGGCGCCTACTTTCGATGGATGTTCGATCGTGAGCAGGATTTTACCTTTCAAATCTGTTTTGAAGACCTTCCCGATGTTGGGATCGCTGATAAACAGGAATTCTTCCCCGTTTGCATTCCACAGCGTAAGCCCGTGCCCGCCCGGAAATTCATGCCCCCAGCTTTCAAGCAGCTTGCCCGAGCGGTCATAGATAAGGATATTGTTTTTAACCTCATCACCCACCATAATGAGCCTGCCTTTGCTGTCCTGCACCATTTCGTGGCAGTTGTTGACCGGAAACTGGGACGCGTCGAGGTTACCCCAGCCCTGGTGTACCTTATAGCGGTGGCTACCATGGCCGATTACCTCGCCATCCACCTTTGGTTTGGCGTGCAGGATGTAGAACGGTTTAAAAGTAATGGCGGCGGCAGTGGCTGCGGTAATCTTTGCAAACTGACGGCGGGAATGTGTTTCGGACATGACGAATCTTTTTAATTTTTTGAAAAAAGACCGGACTCCCGATTTCTTACTATTTGTTCATACATAGTTTTGATCAACTGGCAGAGTAGCGTTTTCCGTAGCGGTTCAGCCAGTCGAGCAGGCGGTTTACGTCCTGCATTCTAAACAGCTCGCTGCCAGAGTTCATGGTAGCGGCGGTACCGCATGCAACACCCATCCGGACAGCTTCGCGGTAGGATTTGCCTTGTGATAATGTCCATACAATACCTGCGAGCATACTGTCACCTGCCCCCACGGTGCTTTTGGGTTGCACAGGAGGGGCGGGAATGTGCTCCACCTGGTCTTCGGTGACGAGCATCGCGCCCATCGCGCCCATGGATACAATCACGATCTCACATTGCCCGCGTATAATGAGTGCGCGAGCCGCGTCGTCGACTTCATCCATTTCCAGCTTATCGACGCCTACCAGCTCGCTGAGCTCGGTAATATTGGGTTTTAAGAGATAAACTCCTGCCTCGGTAGCATAGCGAAGCGCATCGCCGGAAGTATCGGCAATGAACCGCGCTCCCTGGTTGTGGGCTATTTTGGCAATTTGTCCGTAGAAATCGGAAGGTACGCCCGGTGGAAGGCTGCCGCTGGCGATAATGTAAGATGGTTTGGGGTCGAGTTCCTCCATGGTTTCGAGGATCGAGCGTACTTCGGTCGGCATCATTTCGGTGCCGGGCATTCCGAAGCGGTATTGAAAGCCGGTACTTGTTTCGAGTACGTGAAAGTTTTCGCGCGTCCACTGTTTGGTTTCGATCACCATGGTTTCCACTCCCTCGCTTTTTACCAGCTTGTGCAGACGCTGGCCGGTAGGCCCGCCTACGGTAAAAATAGCGATCGGATTGCCTCCCAGCCGGTGAATGGCCTTGGCTACGTTAATTCCCCCGCCACCTGCCTCGAAATTGGGCGCGTCGCAACGCAGTTTGTTGTCGGGGACGATGCGCGGTACATTGGAACTTTTGTCGAGCGCGGGATTTATTGTAAGAGTTACAATCGGTCCGGTAGCCATAGGAGTACGGTGTCTGGTGAACTATTTTACGCGAATAAAAGAAAAAAAGCGATTCTCTCTGCGTTCATAATGCATTCGCAGCAATTTCTTCACAGCACAACCGTTTTAGGAGGCTGTTAGTATTGCTCTTCCAGCACACTTTTGCCGCCGTCAACCACGAGCACCTGTCCGTTGGTAAAGCGGGCGTGATCCGACATCAAATACACCGCCGCACCGTCGAGGTCGGTTGGCATGGTAGTACCGGTAGAAATTACATTAATACGAATATCGTGCCCGGCATAAGCCGCCGCAATGGATTTGGAGAAGCCGATCACCGCGGCTTTGGACGTTGCTCCCGCGTGGCCCGCGAGGTCACCTTCTGCCGGAGCGGCTTCGGGGCTCAGGTTCAGAATGGATCCGCCTTTGTTCATTCCCATAAATGTCCGTACCGCAGCCTGGTTCGAGAGCATGAGCGAAGTCAGGTTCTGGTCCAGTGTTCGGCGCCAACTTTCGAGGCCCAGGTTATGCAATGGGCCGTCGGCTGCGGGTTCTTCATGCTCTTCCGGTGCGTGATACAATGCATCGAAACTGCCGAATTCCCGTATACAGAGCTGGATCGCGTCCAGCGCTGTTTGAGGCTGCGTAGCGTCACCTTGTTTGGCCCTTGCATTGCTTCCCAGGTTCAGTTCTGCCATCAGGCAGCTCTCCGGGTTGCGCCCCACTACCACCACATTCGCGCCGTTTCGGACAAAGGCTTGTGCCGCGGACAAGCCCGCGCCGGTGGTTCCTCCGATAACGACGATCGATTTATTTATGAGCCAGTTCTCCATTTAAAATAATATAGTGTTTTTGTGTAAAAATAGGATTATTGGGATGAAAAAAGAAGCGCCCTGCTCCTTTGGAAGAAGCAGGACGCTTGTAAATATGCTAATGCAATGATTGTTAGGCCACTGAGCGGAGTAACGCCATCGAAGATTTTTCGAATTTGTCTTTCGCGTAGTCGAGCGAGAGCGTGAATTCTTTTATATCCTTTTGAGAAGGCAGATCGAACATCGCGTCGGTCATGATCGACTCGCAAATCGCGCGCAAACCGCGAGCACCGAGCTTGTAGATCATTGCCTGGTCCACAATGTAATCGAGCACCGCGTCTTCGAAGTGCAGGGTAATGCCTTCCATCGCGAAAAGCTTGCTGTATTGCTTCACCAAAGCATTTTTCGGTTCGGTCAGGATGCGGCGCAATGTCTCGCGGTCGAGCGGGTTCAAATGCGTGAGCACCGGCAGACGACCGATTAATTCGGGTATCAGTCCGAACGATTTAAGGTCCATAGCCGTCACGTAGCGCATCAGATTACCTTTATCAAAAATCTCGATAATGCGGTTGTCGCCATTGAAACCGATCGGACGGGTGTTGATCCGTTTCCCGATGTGGCGTTCGATGCCGTCGAATGCACCGCCGCAGATGAAGAGGATGTTTTCAGTATTCAAAGAAATCATCTTCTGATCCGGGTGCTTACGGCCTCCTTGCGGCGGCACGTTCACGATCGAGCCTTCGAGGAGTTTCAGCAATGCCTGCTGCACACCTTCGCCGCTTACGTCGCGGGTAATGGAAGGGTTATCCGACTTGCGGGCGATTTTATCGATCTCATCAATGTAAACGATACCGCGCTCTGCTGCTTCCACATTGTAGTCCGCAGCTTGGAGCAGGCGGGTCAGAATGGTTTCAACGTCTTCGCCGACATAACCGGCTTCGGTAACCACCGTAGCATCGGCCACGCAGAAAGGGACTTGCAGAATGCGTGCGATGGATTTCGCGAGATAGGTTTTACCGGTACCGGTTTCGCCTACCATAATGATGTTGGATTTCTCAATCACAACGTCGTCCTCGGAGCTGGCCTGGTTCAGACGTTTGTAGTGGTTATAAACAGCCACCGCCAGTGAGCGTTTCGCTTCGTCCTGGCCTATGACATATTGTTCGAGGAAATGCTTGATATCAGCAGGAGGAATGGGCTTTAATTTCGGAAGCTTCGATTTCTTCTCTTTCTTATCCTCCTTCGGTCCCAGCTCTTCGGTAACTACCTGGTGCCCCTGGGCAATACAGTGGTTACAAATGTGAGCGTCAATCCCGGAAAGAAGCAAATCCACTTCGCTTTTCTTACGTCCGCAGAACGAACAACTTACTTGTGCCATCGATTCGATTTTAGCAGTTTGGTGAATGTTTCAGGCTTCGGAAAGCCATGGTAAACAAACGTATGAGTCAAGGTAACAAGAAGACGGAGTGTAATGTTCAATCTTCTTTACAATTGACAATTAGCGGTTATCTTAATGCAAATTTCCGGTTTTTTGACCGGGTTACCAAATCAAGGTTAAGCCATATACTAAAAACGCCCCGGCAGCGGTGCTACCAGGGCGAATTTTGAAAGGCTGTTCAATTTATTTTTCGCGGGTCAAAACCTCGTCGATCAAGCCGTATTCTTTCGCTTCGGTTGCTTTCAGCCATTTGTCACGGTCCGAATCCAGGCCGATTTGCTCCGGGGTCTGGCCGGTGTGGTGCGCCAGGATTTCGTACAACTCATGACGCAGTTTCACGATCTCACGGGTGGTGATCTCGATATCAACCGAAGTTCCCTGCGCGCCGCCGGATGGCTGGTGGATCATCACACGTGCGTGCGGGAGCGCCGAGCGCTTGCCTGCCGCGCCGCCTGCGAGCAACACCGCGCCCATAGAAGCCGCAAGGCTCGTACATACAGTCGCTACGTCGGGACGAACATATTGCATGGTGTCGTATATACCCAAACCGGCATAAACCGAGCCGCCGGGGCTGTTGATATACATCAGGATGTCCTTCTTAGGATCTGCCGATTCGAGGAAGAGTAGCTGGGCTACAATAATGTTGGCGATATTGTCGTCCACACCGGTGCCCATAAAAATAATGCGGTCGGCCATCAGACGAGAGAACACGTCGACCTCGCGGAAGTTCATAGGGCGTTCCTCGATTACCGAACGGGTCATGTTTTCAACAGAGTGGTTCATGTAACCGTCCACGGTCAGACCATTCATTCCCAGGTGGTGAACGGCATATTTTCTAAATTCATTTCCGTAATTCATCGAAAAAATTAATTTTTAATTTATCAATAGTTAAAGGGCAACTGAGTTCGAGAACAAAAAGCAATATAGCTTAGTTTCTGTTTATATCGCCGCAAGTTTCCCGGTTGCATGGCACAAATTTGACTATTTCACCGAATAATCCTTGTCAATTTCGGCGAGAATTTATCGAAAAATGCGACAGTCAGCAGCCATCATAAAAGATTACATTGCAGCATAAAAACGTTATACCACGCATTATAATCGGACATTATGAACGTGACATCCAATTTATCAGAGAAAATAAGGCAGATAAGGCTGCAAAAAGGCCTTTCGCAGGAAAATATGGCAGACATGCTCGGCTTGTCGACGACCGCCTACGGGGATATCGAACGCGGCCGCACCGAGCTGTCGGTTTCACGATTGGAGAATGTGGCCAAGCTGCTCGACGTGCCACTGCCCGAACTGTTAGGCATTGATGTATCCATGTCAGAAACCGAATGGCTCCGGCAGGAGAATACCCGCATATTAGCCGAGAACCGCCGGCTGCAAAATGAGCTGGATCAGTTGAAAAACAAGTTCAGGCAGCTATTCGGAGAAGGTATTCTGCGCATTGGTGAGGAGCGTCAACGCATTGGGTTCTAGTATGCATTGATTTAAACAAAAAAACACCGCCCGGAAACCCGGGACGGTGAAAAAAAATGCTTTTTATATCTTCTGAAAATTAAGCTTCGGCTTCCACTTCGCCTTTCGCCAATTTTTCGAATTCGCTAACCTCTACGGTCTGCTCGTCGGTGCTTACCTGGGCGCGGATCACTTCGAGAACCTTGTTGTCAAACACCTGGTTGAACACGCTCGTATAGTTATCCCGTTCTTTGTCGGCAAGGTAACCTTGTGCCACGCGGTCGATCGTTTCACGCATCGATTCGTCGTCGCCGTAGATACCGAACTGTCCTTTTACCATTTCACGGGTAAAT
>DATMSL010000322.1:0-2455 GCA_035565435.1 Dyadobacter sp.
TAACAGAACACTGTCATGATACGCGAAAGTGGAGAACTGGCCTTTGCTGACGTCAGCGAGGCGATTTTAGAACCAGCTGTTTTCCCTGACTACCAAGGGAGCACAAAAAAGACCCGTCCGGTAGCGCAAGATCCCTACGGAGATGATGACGACGAAGATGAGGACTTTGATGAAGATGCCGACGATGAAAAAGTTATCGACGAGTATGATGAAGATATAGAAGATCGTGAAGTAGTTATTGAGGACGGTGACGAACTCCTTAGAAGACTGGACGATTTCGATGATGACGACGACGATTTCTGATAATCGTTTGAGAATTAAGACGTGCCTCTGGATCATTTCCAGGGGCTTTTTTATGCATGCGTTATGAGTATTGAAACGAAGGTTGTGCCTTATTCACCTAAATTGTTTAATTCCTCACCTTTCCTAAACCCATGCGTTCAACCGAATCCAATGTTACCCAAAGCATTACACAGGTAATCGCTGCTTCTTCATTAGGTACTTTAATTGAGTGGTATGACTTCTACATCTTCGGGAGCCTGGCGGTTATCATCGGCCAGCAGCTTTTCCCAAGCGATGCCGGTGCCTCGGCGCTGATCAATACGCTGGCGATCTTCGCCGCAGGATTTATTGTACGCCCCTTTGGCGCATTAGTGTTCGGTCGCCTGGGCGACTTAATTGGACGTAAATACACGTTCCTGTTGACGCTCGTGCTGATGGGCGGTTCCACGTTTCTCATCGGCCTTATTCCTTCCTATTCGAGCATCGGTTATGCGGCGCCCATCCTCGTGCTGATCCTCCGGCTTGTACAGGGGCTCGCGCTTGGAGGCGAATACGGGGGCGCTGCCACGTACGTGGCCGAGCATGCGCCGGTGGGCAGACGCGGCTTTTTTACGAGCTGGATCCAGACCACCGCTACATTAGGGCTATTCCTTTCCCTGGGTGTAATCGTTCTGACGAAAAACATCCTTGGGGCTAAAAACTTTGCCGACTGGGGCTGGCGGATTCCCTTCCTGGTGTCGATCCTGCTCGTGGTGGTATCGATTTACATCCGGATGAAAATGCATGAGTCGCCGGTGTTCTCGAAACTCAAAGCCGAAGGAAAAGTCTCCGCTAACCCTTTGAAAGAAAGTTTTCAGAAGAAAGCGAACTTCAAAATGGTCCTTGTAGCATTATTTGGAGCTACTATGGGGCAGGGTGTCGTTTGGTATACCGGGCAGTTTTATGCGCAATCTTTTTTGGAAAATACCTGCAAGCTCGACTTCAACGAATCACGGTATATCCTGCTGTGGGCGATCGTTTTTGCGACGCCGTTCTTCGTGATTTTCGGTTCCTGGAGCGATAAAGTAGGCCGTAAATGGATCATGCTGGCTGGTATGTTGCTCGGCGTGATTTGCTACCGTCCCATTTATCAATATTTCCTCGATGCGACGAATGTGAAGGAAATGGAGAAAACTATGCTTTTGAGCGAATCGGAGCCGGTTGTGGAGCGAGGACTGGTGCCGGATAAGGCCGACTCCCTGATTACCACTACCGTTACCAAAACGCTGACAAACGGCATGACTTTCAAGGAATCGAAGATCGAAGTGATCACGGAAGATGTGCTAGCGGAGGTTCCTGCGGTACAAACGGTGATCAAGGATGTGACTTTGTCGCAGAGTTCTTATATCGTCATCATCCTGCTGGTATTCTTCCAGGTGGTGCTCGTAACGATGGTTTACGGCCCGATAGCGGCATTCCTTGTGGAGCTTTTCCCGACGCAGATCCGGTATACCTCGATGTCGCTGCCTTACCACATCGGGAACGGCGTTTTCGGTGGGTTAGTACCCTTCATTGCTACGTTGATCGCCTCGTTCCAGGGCTCTACGCCGCTTTCGGGGCTTTGGTATCCCATTGGCATCGCCGCATTGTCATTTATCATCGGGGCCGTTTACATCGACAACCGCCGCGACGACAACGTAATGGATTGAGTATTCGGAAATAGCATTTGACATTTAAATAACCAATAGAAAATGAGTGGTTTAAAAAAAATACTAGGTCTTCTCTGGATCGCACTGGGTCCGGTTATCATCCTGTTCCTCTTCATGCAGGCAACCGATAAAATCGCTGCGGCAACCGAAGGCATCGCCCGCACCAACACCACCCTGCAATGGGCGATTATCATCCTGATTTTCATTCCCATCTGCACCGGACTGGTGATCTTCGGCTATTATGCCTGGAAGGGCGAGTACGATCACCTGCCGGAGAGTTCGGAGGAGCTTTAATTTTGAATGAGTGACCGGGTCGCCGGAGCGATGAGTGAATGACTGAATAGGTTATGGAATGAATCGATAATATTGTTGTTTGTAAGGGATGGTGGGACTATGTTGGCGCCGTTTTAAAAATATCAAGGTATTCAATCATTCAATCATTCAATCATTCAGTCATTCAATCATTCAATCATTTAAAATTCATC
>DATMSL010000323.1:0-2448 GCA_035565435.1 Dyadobacter sp.
ATTTACAGTTATACGACCGTATTAGCGTACCTTATCAGTTGCTTTCCTTTCAAATAGCAAACTCACCTTCAATCAGTTAATTGGAAAATTAACTTTAAATAATCTAGGAAATGGTTCGACATTTGTTCCGTTGGGGGTCCGGTAATCGCAGTGTTGTATACTGAGGTTCCGGCCAGGTTGTACATCCTTATCGCTCTAACGTGGAACCCGCCCTAATTGCGGATATACGAATTGTTTGTTGAGTTGAGCCGGACGCTATGACGCATGAAAAGACCTCCTGAATTCAAGCGGTGAAAGGCTGGTTTTGATTTTGAAAAGTTTACTGAATGACTGAGAATGTTCGAATCCCAAAGCATAAGCCACTTCGCGCACGGTAAGGCTGGTAGTGGAAAGCGTTTCCTTGGCTTTTTCAATGAGCTTGTCGTGAATGTATTGCTGGGCGTTTTGTCCGATCTGCGACCGCAGCATGTCGCTTAGGTAACTGGGCGACAAATTAACCTTTTCGGCCAGATATGCGACGGAAGGTAGTCCTTTGTCCAGTGCTATTTCACCGGAGAAGTAATCGTCCAGGACGTCTTCCAGTTTTTGCAATAGATCGTTATTGACAGCCTTGCGGGTGATGAACTGCCGTTTGTAAAAACGGTTGGCATAGGTGAGCAGCTGTTCAATCTGTGAGATCACCACATCCTGGCTGAAATCGTCGATCCGACCGGACAACTCCTTTTCGATCATATAAAAGAGCTCGAAGATCGTGCTTTTTTCCTCCTCCGAAAGATGCACCGTTTCGCGTGTCGAGTAGGAGAAAAAGCCATACTGCCTGATGTTTTTAGTAATAGGATATCCAAGGAAAAAATCCGGGTGGATAAGCAGGGTGTACTCCGAACAGACACTGAGGTCACTGTCATTGCTGCCGATCACCTGGCCAGGCGAGGCAAACAGCAACCCGCCTTCATCGAAATCGTAGTAGCTCTGTCCATACTTCAAATTCCCACTCAACCTGGGTTTATAAGCGATTTTGTAAAAACTCAATACATGAAAATGCGGAATGCTGCTTCCCTGCAGCTGCGTGTAGGCGCCGTTGATCAGGCTCACCAGCGGGTGCTGTGGTTTGAGCAGGCCAAACTCCCGGTGTGCCTCGGCCAGCGATGCTATCTTTTGGGACTAGTCTCTTCTTTTTTCATGGGTCGCAATCGTTAATGCCGACCAATAGGCGTATGCCATCGGTTGGCATGGTTGCATTGTTAAGCGTTTTTGTTGTCGGCGAGTTCCTCAGTCAGGATTGCCTGGGCCGCATTGGACACTTCTTCCCACGCTTCCCAGGTGGCTAGGCGCTCCGCGTAGGCCTTGCGTACCCACGGCAGGCATTGGTCGCCGAGAAAGAATCGCAAGGGCGGCTGGTCGGTATCCACGATCTGAAAAATCGCATTCGGCGTGGCATGGGGATCACCTCTTTCCATATTGGCCAGGTGTTCGAAAAACTCCTGCTTGTATGCTGCATAGATATCCACACCCGGTGAAAATTTCAGCGATTCTTGACTGCCAAACTCGGTGGCGTAGGCGCCAGGCTCGATGATGGTAACCTTAATCCCGAATGCTTTTAGTTCCTCTGAAAGACTTTCGTAAATGGCCTCGAAAGCCCATTTGGAAGAAGCGTAATAGCCTATGACCGGCAATGTCACGTGGCCCAGATTGCTCGATGTTCCCAGGATATGCCCGCCACCCTGTCCGGAGCAGGGCAACGCAGCCTGGGATGACGGCTACGGGCCCAAGAGTGTTGGTTTCGTAAAGCGCCCGGATTTCCTCCGCGCTAGCCTCTTCAATGGCTCCTATCAGCGAGTAGCCGGCATTGTTTAGGACAATATCCAGGCAGCCGAAATAGGCATGGGCCTGCTGAACGGCCGATTTGGCCTGAGCTGCACTGGTCACGTCCAGCTCGAGCGTCAATACGTTCTCACCGTATTTTTCTTTTAACCCGGCAATGCTTTCGAGTTTCCGGGCGGTAGTCGCGACCTAATCGCCCCGGCTCAAGGCTGCTTCGGCCCATACGCGTCCAAACCCACGGGAAGCTCCGGTGATAAACCATACTTTGGACGGCTTTTTACTTTGATGTATCATAACAGTTGATGGATATTGAATGATACCTCAGAGGTCATCATCCGCGAGCAGGCATATGTAGCTTGAATGCGGGGATGTGTAGCCAGAATGGGAAAGATACTTACCAACAACCGACAGCTCTTGAAGAGGTTGCAAATAGATTTCGCAATGCGAAAATTAACTCTAATTGCGATTAAATAGCGCGGCTAACTTCCTCAAATCTTCCAGCAAATGGTTCGATTTTTGTCCTGTAGGGTGCACCACCCAAAAAGAGCGATCAGTTTTACAAATTGGTCGCTCTTTTTATTTTTTCAATCTACTGGTTTTTAGTCGATTGTGGAACCCCTATTAAGT
>DATMSL010000324.1:0-3564 GCA_035565435.1 Dyadobacter sp.
GAGCATTGCGCGGCTCAGATATTGGTCCCCAACCTGGCCCGGCCATTTGGGTTCGGGTGCATTATCGGGATCTTTCATCGCCCAGGGCGCTTTGTAATGCGAGATAATGCCCGGATGGTACCCACGGCAGCTCTGAGCGATGTCGAGGTCGGCCAGCTCTGGGATTACCGAGGTCCCGACATCGTTGCCATCGGCGATGATCAAATGGCCCGGATTCTCTTTTCTGATAGCCTCCGACGCCGCGATAGCCACTTTCCGGTAAACATCGCCTGGCACCGACGATCGCCTGGAATGCTGGTCGTTCATATCGGCGCGCATGCTTGGTTCATTAAGTAAGTCGAAACTGATGCGTTTCTGGGACGTATTCTTGTACCTTTTGGCCCACATATTCCAGTGAAAACAGAATGCATCGAGCGCTTTCTGGTCGGTCCATAAATTGTAAGGCTCGTTGAAGCCCGCATTAATACAGTACCCAGGCGCACGGTGCAGGTTCAGGCTTACGTGTATGTTATGCTTGTGCGCGGCGGCCACGAGCTTTTCGATGCGCTCGACGGCTTGCTCGTCGAGCTGGTATACTTCTTCCGGTGTGATATTCCGGCTGCGGTCGAATTTCAGATAAGCCGGGTAAGCCATCGGGATACGTACAAAGTCGAAACCCCAGTCGGCCATCCATTTGAACTGCTCTTCGGTAGTCGCCTTACGGCCTTTTGCCGGATCGGGGGCAAAGAAATCGAGCAGGTTGAAGCCTTTCCATTTAGGCAGCTTGTTCTGCGCGAACTGGCCGGAGGCGGCTCTGCCCAGGGTGGCTTGGCCTGCCGAAAGCGGGCTTGAAACAGCGAAACCGGGTACTAATGCGGCCCCGGCTACTGCAATGGATGTATTTTTAACAAATTTCCTGCGATGCATGCTATCCGAAAGTTATTCGTGGTAACTTCCTACTAAACACATCCTGGCGACGGTTTTACTGATGACGCCCGACGGCAAGTCTAGCGCGCTCTGGTCGAATAACCGGACCTGCCGTTGTAGTTGTAATACATGGTCGATTTCTTGTCATCGCCGTCGTTCAGGTATTTGGCTTTCAGTTTCTGGTGCAGCTCTGCGGGTTGCTTTTCACCGTTGACGATCAACTCCTCGTCGCTGAGCTTGAACGACAGATCGTCCTTATCCTTCACCAACCCCGCACCCGTCAGTTCTTCAATCACTGCTTCCTGACGTTTCATATAAACTTCACGCTGTTTTTCAGCCTCGCGCCGCATTTCTTCGGCTTGTTTGCGTTGCCCTTCGGCTTGCACGCGTTGTTCGGCAGCGTGCTCGCGTTGCTTCTCGGCTTCACGGCGCATCAGGTCGGCCTGTTTGCGCATATCTTCCGCTGCTTCGCGCTGCTTCTTGGCATCCAGACGCATCTGGTTGGCATGTTCCCGTTGCTTCTCCGCTTCCAGGCGCATCTGGTTGGCATGTTCCCGTTGCTTCTCCGCTTCCAGGCGCATTACATGTGCCTCTTCGCGTTGCTTCTCGGCTACCCTGCGCTGTCCTTCGGCGATTTTACGCATTTCCTGAGCCTCTTCCCGCTGTTTTTCAGCAAGCTCATGCTGTGCTTTTACTTCGGCCATGATCTTGTCGATCTCCGGCTGGTATTTCGCGTAGTCGTCCGCCGCTATTTCCTGATCGTCGACAAAAAGCGAGATGATCTTGTTGTTACGCTTTACAATCTCGTACTGTTTGTTGTTACGTGTAACGTTATACGTGCTGATTCCCTGCTGCGGCGTATACACATTTGCGGAATGTATTTCCATCCCCTCCGATCGCAATTTCTTTTTCGGAAGTGTATCCGGTTTCTGAATTACGGGATTTTGCGCTTCGGGCGATGGCATTGTTTTGATCTTCCCTGGCAAAGGCTTCTCCTCATCAGGCCGGACTTCTTTCACAGCAGGTACTTTCCGGACCGGTACTGGTTTCTCCGGCGTAGTGGCTGCCGACAGCGCAATCGCCGCCGCCAGACTGAGTGTTACAAATAGTTTTTCCATGGCATCTAGTGGTTTATTATTGTTATTGATAATGCGTTTGATCCTGTCCAGCAAATGATTGCGTTTTTTAGAAAAAGCGATTTCAAACGCCGGCCTCGACTGGTTATATTCCTGGAACGAGACGAGCGCATGAATGAACGATGCTTTGTTCTGCATGACGCTGATCGCCAGATCGTCGCAGCAATGTTCACGCTCCTCCCGGATCAGCCTGGAAATCCACCAGACAGCCGGATTAAAGAAAAAGACGTTTTCACAGAATATTTGCACCAAGTTGATCAGGTAATCCCGCCGACGGATGTGCGCCAGTTCGTGCAGCAAAATTGCTTCCACCTGCGCAGCCGGGAGGTTGGCCAGCATACCGAGCGGCACAAGCACTACAGGCTTTAAAAAACCGATGACCATCGGCACCGCTACCTGCACCGACTCGCGCAGTTCCACTTCCTGTCCGATCCGCATCCTTTCGGCCAGCTCATAAAACCGCACGATCCATTTCATTTCCGGTGTTGAAACCTGCTGCGCGACTTTCCTGAGATATAACAAGCCACTCGCCGCCAGCACCGATTTCAACACAAAAACCAGAAACCAGACAGTTACGATCAGTTTTGCGTTCGAAGAAAAAAAGTTGACAACATCCTGTACCCAGCCGTCCTCCGTCACTACGGTTGCCGCTATAATGGTAACGACATTGGCATCGTCTGAAAACACAGAATTCTTTCCCCAAGGCATTGACTGAGCTACCACCGACGCCGTTTCAATGCTCGTGTTTTTCAATGTAAAGACAAATGTCGCAGCGGTTGCCACAACGAAAAGCAGCATCACCAGCGAGAGCATATTGTACCGCAATGCAGGCTTGCTCTTACGTGTGCAAAGCAGAATGCCGCCGGCTACGATCGCGGCGATGAGCGCCTGCCAGAGCGAATGCATTAATGTAAGGCAAAGCGCGCGGACCCACTCGTGGGCAGTCGACTGATCAATGATATTCCAATTCATGGCTAACGGATTGAAATGGTTGGTGATTACTGATCCAGTTTTTTCAGGAAATCCTTGATTTCGCTGAGTTCCTCGGCAGAGGTGTTCTTATTACCAAAAAGCTGCATAACCAGGCTCGAAGCCGATCCCCTGTACATGGAATCCACAAAACGTTCCAGCAATGCAGATTTCGTTTTGTCCTCCGGCTCAGCGGGGGTGTAAATATGCTTCATACTGCTCTCGTCGCGGGTCACGATGCCCTTTTCGGCCATGATCTGCATCAGCTTCAACGTTGAAGAATACTGCACTGCGCGTTTCTCTTCATTGAGCTTGTCGTTCACAAACCGTACTGTCGACGGGCCGTATTCCCAAAGCACTTGCAGTATTTCCAATTCTGATTTTGTAGGTTCCATCGGTATGTTTTTCAATCAACTTTTCAAAGGTAGGAAAAATTTCGTACGAAAAAATTTTTAGCGAAAAATTTCTAGATTTGGTTAAACAAAATCACACTATCATGTTCACGAAAACCATCACTCCAAAGAGTACCTCGGTGACGATCGAGCTTCCTGCC
>DATMSL010000325.1:0-5196 GCA_035565435.1 Dyadobacter sp.
AAAAAACATCTCGTCATTATCGCTTCCGATAGCCTGGAAGGCCGTGATACCGGTTCGCCGGGCCAGAAGAAGGCGGCGGAGTATGTTTCGAAATACTATAAACAATACGGATTACAGCCCATTGCCACCGATGCCGACGGATCGAAAAGCTATTTGCAGAAATACAAGCTTTACAAGCGCAGCTGGGGCGAAGTATACGTGACGGCGCATGGCAAGAAGTATGAATTCAATAAGGACTTCTATCTGAATGGATTGCTGGATGTTCCCGAGGAGGTCAGCACCGACCTGGTGTCGGTAGGTTACGGCATCGAAGACGGAAATTATAGTGATTATGCCAACATCAATATAAAAGGTCAATCCGTGATCATGTTCGATGGCGAGCCTCAAACCTCGGGTGGCAAATACGTGATCAGCGGCAATTCGGAGAAAAGTAAATGGAGCGGCCCGGTTTCGTGGCAGGTGAAAGCGAAACTGGCGAAGGAAAAAGGGGCTAAATATGTTTTCATTATTACCGACAAAACCGGCGAGGACCTTGACAAGGAGATCCGTCAGCGTGCGGTAATGGCCCGGCGGTTCAGTGCACCCACGTTGAAACCGGTGCAGGAAAGTCCTTCGGGAACTGCTGCATTCGTGTTTTCAGCGAAAGGGGCGGCAGAAATGCTGGGAACGTCGGTTGCTAAGCTCATGAAATTGAAATCCCAGATAGATAAGTCGGGTAAGCCTGTTTTGGAAAACTTCGCGAATACGGTTTCATTGAAAGTCGGCCGGGTGAGCGAAACGATCGATACCGAAAATGTGGCGGCATTTATGGAGGGTTCCGACAAGAAGGACGAGGTGCTGGTGATCAGCGCGCATCTGGACCATATCGGTATTTCCGAGAATGGAGAAATCAATAACGGCGCAGACGACGATGGTTCCGGAACGGTGTCGCTGCTGGAATTAGCGGAAGCATTCAGCAAAGCGAAAGCCGAGGGTAAAGGACCGAGAAGGAGCATTCTTTTCCTGAATGTTACAGGTGAGGAAAAGGGGCTTTTTGGTTCGGAATATTATTCTGAGCATCCATTACTGCCGCTCAAAAACACGATTGCCGACCTGAACATCGACATGATCGGCCGGGTGGACGAGGCACATAAGAATGATCCTAAGTATGTGTATCTGATTGGTTCAGACAAACTGTCTTCAAAATTGCATGAGATCAGCGAAGAGGCTAATAAGAAATATGTCAATTTCAAGCTCGATTATACTTTCAACGACCCGAAAGACCCCAACCGCTTCTACTACCGCTCCGATCACTACAATTTTGCCAAAATGGGCGTTCCTGTGATTTTCTATTTCACGGGTGTTCATGAAGATTACCATCGCCCGGGCGACGACGTGGAGAAAATCCTGTTCGACAAGCAATCGGAGATCGTCAAGCTTGTTTTCTACACGGCTTGGGAACTGGTAAACCGCGATGAGCGCATTGTGGTGGATAGTCATAAGGAGTAGTTTTTTGAGGAGGAAGGAAGAAGGGAGGAAAGAAGAAGCCGGGACGGTTGTTTTAAACTAATGATTGAGATATGAAACGGGTTTTGTTGCTGCTGGTTTTTTGTATGTTAAGCATCGCCACGCCGGCACAGGTGCCGGTGGAAAATTCGCTGCTTTGGGAAATCAGCGGTCGTGGGTTGGCGAAGCCTTCCTATTTGTTTGGGACCATTCACCTGATTTGCCCCACCGATTTCTCCCTAAGTGATTCCCTGAAAAGTACACTCTCGCGCACGCAGCAGGTGGCACTTGAAATGGATATGGATGACCCGGGTATGATGGCCGGGATGATGAAAACCATGAATATGACTGCCGGTAACGAGTTGAAGAAGCTCGTTACCGAGCAGGAATATCAGCGACTCGACCGTTTTTTCAAAGATTCGGTGCATGTGGGTCTGACCATGTTCGAGCGGGCGAAACCTTTCGTGCTGATGGGCCCGCTCTTCAATACCGTACTCGATTGCCAGCCACAATCTTACGAAATGGCGCTTGTCGAACTGGCTGGCAAGCAAAAGTCTGAAGTGATCGGTATTGAGACTTTGGAAGAGCAAATGGCTATTTTTGATACAATTCCCTACAAAGACCAGGCGAAAATGCTACTTACCCTCATCGACAGCCTGCCATCTGCCCGGAAGGAATTCAAAAGCCTGGTTGCATTATACAAGACACAAAACATCAATGAGCTTTACGGAATGACGCTGAAAAGCGAGTTCGGAATGGAAGGCAATGAAGAAGTAATGCTTTTTGCCCGCAACCAGAAATGGATCCCCCGCATACGCAGGATCGCCAGCGCGAAGCCGACGTTTTTCGCTGTGGGGGCAGCGCATTTGGGAGGGGAACGTGGGGTGATTGCTTTGCTGAGGAAGGAGGGTTTTGTGGTTAGGGCGGTGAAGTAATACTCTTGCTGTCGGTTGATAATTTATAACAAGCCGTTTGTATACTGGCGCCAGTTCGCAGTTTATAATTGGTGAGTATAGAATTATATTGGCTTGCTTACCTACGCACACTTACTATATGAATCAGGAGAAATACGATCTGTGTATCGAGGAATATTGCCATATATATAAGTTCACCAGTGAAGGTCCGCAGGGCAGAATTCAGAAGGTAATTGCTTTTAAACCGATTTTGGGAATTGAAGGTTACTATTATAACCTTTCGTTTGGAGATTGGAATGAATTGACTCAAAACCTCGACGATTCGTTGTTACAAATAATCTGGACACCGTAAAGATCCTTACGACCGTTGCCTATGCTGTTGATTCTTTCCTCCTGATGAAGCCTGAGGCAGTGATTTTTGCATCTGGTAGCAATCCCGCCAGAAACAGGCTGTATCAAATGAATATTCAGAAGTATTTGCGAGAGATTAAAGAACGTTTTGTTGTCAGAGGTAGGCGTAATAAAAAGTGGCAACCCTTCAAGAAAGGTGTTAACTACGACGCGTTCACATTGTTTCGTAAGTAGCTACGACTGAAATACAATAAATGAGCAGGTATGAAAAATCAATCAAGCGAAGTACTGAAGGAGAAGGACGATACTTTTAAGAAGTCGTTTCCCGACTTATCAAACGATCCGTTTCTGCTGAGAAAAATGCAAAAAGCGATTGAATATCTAACAGAGAGCCCCCTGCCCAGGCATTTGGGGCCAAAAAGGAAACATTTGAACGGCAATAACAAATCTAAAACGCCGAAATCCATCGCGTCAGCCACTCCGGACTGAAAAACAGCATTAATAACGCCACCAAAAACAGCCCGGCAACGAGCTTGCCGGAAGTGCTATTATTTGTGCTAACGGCTTCGGGTCTTACTGTCTTGAAAAACAGGAGATAAGGCAATCGCATATAATAGGCAAGAGAAATAGCTGCGTTGAGAATGCCGCCGACGAGCAGCCACAGCATCCAGGTCAGTTCCTGGTCATGGTAGCTTTCCCAAAGCGCCGAGAATACCAGCAATTTGGAAGTAAAACCGCCGGTAGGAGGCAAGCCTGCCAATGCAACCATCACGACCGTCAGAATGCCGGAAATCCAGACATCATTGCGGCCGAGGCCTTCGTAATCTTTGAGTTCGGTTTCTTGTCTTGGCTGTAAAAGGTCGACGAGGAAGAAGGCCGCCAGGTTGATGACAAGATAGGCCGCGGTGTAAAACACTGCAGCTTCGAAGCCAAAACGGCTGTATGCAGCAATGCCTACAAGGAGGTAACCAGCCTGCGCGATGGATGAGTAAGCCAGCAAGCGGCGCGCGTTACTTTGCCAAAGGGCGGCCACATTGCCGATGGTCATGCTGATCAACGCGATCCCGCCCAAAACAGGGAAGTATTGAGCAGGTAATATGCCGGCCAGGCGCATGAGCACCAAAATGACGGCCGCTTTGGGTGCCACGGACAGGAACGATACCAATGGGGTAGGAGCCGCTTCGTAAACATCGGGCGTCCAGACGTGAAATGGCACAAGTGAAAGTTTGAAAAGCAGGCCCGCGAGTGTGAGTACAATGGTAACCGTTACGACGAGGTCGGAATTGTTACTCAGGGCGACGGTCATGGCGTCGTTGGTGATGTCAAGCGTGCCCGTGAGACCGTAAATGAGCGAAATTCCATAAAGCATGACAGCCGAACTGGCGGTTCCGAAAAGTAGGTATTTAATGCCGCCCTCGGCCGCTTTTTTGTAAGGTGACAATGCTACTAACAGGTATGAACTAATGGAAATCAGTTCCAGCGAGAGGTAGATCGACAGCAGGTGTGTGGACATTGTCAGCAAATGCATGCCCGTCACGGCGGCGATCAGCAATGCGTGGTATTCGGCCGGGAAATCGTATTTCAGGATGCGGACGTGCAGTAACGTGAATATCCAGGCGAGTGTGATTAGAATTTTGAAGAACACTGCTTGCCTGTCAAGGAATAGCAACGGTTGGAACCTGAATGATGGCTCCACATTCCATTGACCGATCACTAGTAACAAGGTGATCAAACTCCCTGCAAGCGCTACATTTAGCAGATAGGACGTTGATTTTTCTTTGCCGAAGCGCTTGGTGAAAATCAGTTCGGTGAGCAGGAACAGGCAAAAGAATACGGCCAGAAAAATTTCAGGGATGATTCCGCCGAGGCTCTGGCGTATATGTATGAGCTGATCGTTGATGTCCAAGAGAGCAGGTACAATTTTTGTGCAAAAGTACGGAAACAACGGCTTCCAAACCTCGAACTTATCAAATTAACCAACTTAAATCATGAAATATCTGCTAAGAATTTTCCCGCTGGCATTCTGCATCATGAGCATTCAGGCACACGCGCAGGATTCGACGGGACTGGCGGGAACGCCTTATCAGGAAACACAATTGGCAGCGGGAGAAAAGTCGCCCTATCTCCTGAAAGAATGGTATTCGGGGACGGTTCGGACGAGCGATGACCGCGTGCACGACGGTGTGCAGCTCCGGTACGATTACCTGAAAGATGAAGTGGAATACAAAGCCGGTTCGAACCTGTACCGTGTTTCGAATGGAGTCACAGAGTTCACGATCCCGAGCGGTGTAGAGTTGTACACTTTCAAAAACGGTTATCCGGCGGTAGAAAGTCAAACTGACAAGAGCTTTTACCGCTTGCTTTACGACGGGAACACCAAGCTTTTGAAAAAATACACGAACCCCATTAAAGTAGAAAAGGCCAGCGCCACCAGGGAAATGGACGC
>DATMSL010000326.1:0-1570 GCA_035565435.1 Dyadobacter sp.
CATCTGACGAAAAGAAACTGCTCACAAACGGCCTTCACTTTGCCGGTAAAACAATTGAATCAATCATGACACCGCGTGGAGTCATCGCGAGCGTGCAAAAGTCTGATGTTCTCGGGCCACTGCTACTCGATGAACTACACAAAACCGGATATAGTCGTTTCCCAGTGCTTGATGGCGACATCGACCACGTAATAGGCGTATTGCATATACGTGAGCTACTTGCCCTCAAGGATCGCTCATCAGAAACAGCCGAGCGAGCGATGGAGAAAAAGGTGTACTACATTCACCAAGACCAAACCCTCGATGCAGCCCTCGCTGCGTTTTTGAAAACCCGCCATCACTTATTCGTTGTAGTAAACGGTTACCGCGAGACAGCTGGCTTGGTATCGCTTGAAGATGTGGTTGAAGAGCTCCTCGGAAAACAGATTATCGATGAATTTGATTTGCACGATGATTTACGTGTCGTTGCAGAGCGTGAGGCAAAACACAACAATCGCTCGCCACACGGCACTGACGTATAGGGGTAAACTAGACTATTCACCTCTAGAATGGTATAATAAATCTAATGACATACGTTACTCGACGAGATAATAGTAATTAACGGGTCGGCACTGCGATAAGCACCGGCGGCTTATGTGAGTGCAAACGACCCATCTCGTTAGCCTAGACAGTAACTAACTCTTCATAAAAAGGAAATATTATGGAACGAACATATGCACTCGATGCAGTGGCAAAAGTTGGCGAGAAAATCAGCGTTTCTGGCTGGGTAAACACACGCCGCGATCACGGCGGGCTAATCTTCATTGACGTACGTGACCACACTGGTATCGTACAGCTCGTTATCAACCCGGACTCACCAGAAGCATTTGCGCTAGCCGAAGAACTTCGTGACGAATTCGTCATCCGCGCGAGTGGTGTAGTGCGCGAGCGCGAGGGTGGCCTTAAAAATGACAAAATCCCAACGGGTAGCATCGAAATTGTTGCCGATAACATCGTCGTACTTAACCGTGCAGACGTATTGCCAATCCAACCATTTGCCGAGCAGCAGGCGAACGAAGAGCTTCGTTTGAAATACCGCTACCTCGATTTGCGCCGACCAAAAATGCAGCACATGCTAAAGCGTCGTGCCGAAATGTTTACCGAGATTCGCAGCTTCATGGAATCTCAGCAATTCACCGAAGTGACAACGCCAATCCTTGCGAACAGTAGCCCAGAGGGCGCGCGTGACTTCTTGATCCCTGCGCGTTTGCAGCCTGGCAAGTTCTACGCATTGCCACAGGCACCCCAGCAGTTCAAGCAACTCCTAATGGTTGGCGGCGTACCGCGCTACTACCAGCTCGCAGCATGTTTCCGCGACGAAGACCCTCGCGCTGATCGCCTCTACGGTGAATTCTACCAGCTTGACGCCGAAATGAGCTTCGTAGAAGATGGCGAAGAAGTCCGCCAAATGTTTGACCCGCTTATCAAGAAACTTTCTACTGATTTTGCCGGCAAAACACTACTTTCAGAGGACATCCCGCGCATCCCGTACCGAGAAGCAATGGAAAAGTATGGCTCAGACAAGCCAGAC
>DATMSL010000327.1:0-1601 GCA_035565435.1 Dyadobacter sp.
TTTTCTACACTCCGGCGCTGGCTCTGTTTGGTTTAATTCAAAAGGTGCATGAATGTAATGCTAGGAAAAAAGTGGTGCGAAACTTTGGGCTTCCACCACATTCTTTGCCAGGATGCTTGTTTGGGCGGTTACCTTATTGAAAAGGAACGGCCCCATGCTGATCCTTTTAACATTCAGCGATTTTAATGTATTGAAATCGGGCAATGCAGGCATACACATGACATTCACGGGCAGGATGGTTTCCCGGGTAATGACCTGAATATCCTCAGCCAATGCGATGCATGGTACGAAAATTCCGTGTATCCCGGTGTTTTCGTAGCTATTAATGCGGCTGATGGTTTCATCGAGTGCATTAGGTAGTCCTAGCAGGAATGCGTCGGTCCGGATGTTGAGAAAAATTTTGATGTTTTCCCTTTCAAGCCGGTCGACGATTTCACTCAATAGTTGCCTGAATTCTTCCGCTGGTCGGAGTTGCCGCGTGGGTTTGGGCAGCGTGTCTTCCAGATTCACCCCAACCACACCCGCTTCGTAGAGCATTTTAATACGCTCGGCTATTTCCGTAGCGCCATCGCCGTACCCGCCTTCGATATCGATGGTGAGAGGAATTTTGACGGTTTGGGTAACACGCCCGGCTACGCGAAGGATCATATCAAAGGGAAGGTTTTCACCGTCGTCGTAGCCGAATGCGGTGGCCAGTGCGTGACTTGAAGTGCCGATGGCCTTATAGCCGGCAGCTTCGAAAATGTGCGCGCTGTTGACGTCCCATATGTTGCCCAGCAGGAATGGTTCTGTTTGTTGATGAAGTTGTGAGAATGTTTCGAAAGTGTTCATAATCTGAAAATGCCTTTGTTTGAAAATGAATTGATAGAACAAAGGTATTTCAGCTGGCAGGCGGGAAATTGTACAAACCGGAACGACCTGATTTTAGTTGATCAGCATTTGATTGAGGGCCGAAAGGTTACTCAGGTAAGCCGAGGGCGTAAGACCGGTATACGATTTGAAATCCCTGATAAAATGCGATTGATCAAAGTACCCTGCGTCGTAGGCAATGGACGTGAGGGGCAATTTGTTTTCTCCGATCAGTTTGAGACTGGTTTTGAACCTGTGGATCTTATCGAACGACTTTGGCGAAAGGCCGGTGTGATGGTAAACCAGTTTGTGCAAATACCGGGTTGTAATTCCAAACGTGCCGGCAACGCGGCCGATATTGTTCTCGGTCGGGTCTTGGGTAATGCTGGTCAGAATGCGGCCTACTTTATCCAGCCGGTCTTGCCGGCGTGACGCCTGTGTGAGCTTGTCGGTGAAAAAGTTGTCGAGCAGAGTAATGCGTGCAGTATTTGAATCCGCTTCCTGCAATCTGCTACGTAAATCCTGGATATTACGTCCGATCACATCTGCCAGATCAGAAACCTGATCGTTGAAAACGCCGATCTCGTCGTTCAGCAAAAAGGAGGTAGCATGCGTGAAAAAGCGCACGCCGAGCATCAAATGAGCCCCCGACGACCGGATCGGCAGTGGCCGGGTGATTTGTCCCCACAGTTCGATGGCCGGGTTCTTGTGAAAACCGTTTTCGTGAAAAGACTCCCATATTCCACCGCCCA
>DATMSL010000328.1:0-3601 GCA_035565435.1 Dyadobacter sp.
GGCTATCCCAGTATCACGTTGTCAAAAAATCCACGAAGTTTTTCCGAACCGATGATCCTGCGGCAGGTTTCGACGGTGAGTGGCTTTTGCTGATAATCGATCACCTGCCCAAACGTCAGCGCGCGTGACTTTTCGCTCTCCTCGGTCGCCGAACTTACCATGACGATCAGCACTTTGGACAAATACGGTTTATCGTTGATCGCCCCCAAAAACTCCCAGCCGTTCATCACGGGCATATTGATATCGAGCAACACCAGAAATGTCGTTTCCATCGCCTGGTTACTATCCAGGTAATCCAGTGCCTCCCGTCCGTTGTAACAAAGCACGGTATCGCACAACACCCCGCTCCTTTTGAGAAAGGTATCATGAAGAAACAACATGATCTTGTCGTCGTCTACCAAAAGGATTTTGAGCTCGTCATTCGTCATCGTACTGAACTTTATCTGCCTTGCTTACAATTCTCCGGATCACCTCGTCCAGCTCATCCGCCGACGACCTGATCAACCCAAGCGCCATTTCGACTGGCATTCCAGCGGTATCACCGGACTGGACAAGCTCCACCAGGCCCATCAGGCGCGTGAGTGGTGCACGCACCACATGCGACTGCGTCCACGCGATCTCCCTCAGTTGCTCGTTCTGTTGCCGGTACCGCTCGTTGCTGATCTCGAGGGCCCCCGCCTTCTTCACCGCATCGGTAATGTCCCGGGAGTTTGCAACCACGCCACCAACCGCCGGATCGTCGGTCATATTGGTTGCGATTGTCACGATCCACCGGTATTCCCCTAAGCCGTCCATAAAGCGAAAAGGCTCCGTTCGGATCTGCCTGTGTTCGCTGATTTTTAAAAACAGTGCCAGCACGGCCTCCCGATCGTCGGGGTGGATCCAGTCGAATGCATTCTTTCCTATAAAATCCTCCGGTGCAATGCCCAGGATCGGGTAACTGCTTTCGCTCACAAATTGGTAGTTGCCTTGCTCGTCCAGGATCGCAATGAGGTCTGCACCCTCCTGGACCAATGCTTTAAACCGGCGCTCGCTAGCCATGAGCTCGCGTTTTTTTTCCATGCGCTCGGTCACATCCGTGATCACGCACATATGCAGGCCGGGTAAAATATTGGATTTGGAATTGAAACTGCCGGTGATCAGCGTGCCGTCCTTCCGTCGAATTGTCATCAAACCGTTGAGAATTTCACCATTGAGGAAGTTCTTCCATACCACATCGAAGTCTATTTCGTCGGGCAGATGCATAAAATCCTTAATACAAACCCCTCGCAGCTCATCCGTTTCATATCCGAGCATACGGCGGGTCGCATCATTGAGGTCCGTGCAGCGGCCATCGTCGTCGCAAAGCACGATCGCGTCCGTAGTATGATCGAAAATCGCTTTGAACTTTTCCTCCGACACCCGGCGCTCCTGCTCCGACGCGATCCAGGACGTAATGTCCGTTGCCAGGACCAATTCGGCCTTTTTACCATTGACATAAACGATATTACTCTGGATCAGTACATCCATCAGCTCGCCGCTCTTTTTTTGGTGCCTGTAAACACCGGATGAAAACAACCGCTCGTGTTCACGCACCATATTTACCGCATCGAGCATCACCGGAATCTCCGTTTCCGGTCTTAGCGACAGGATGGTCATACTCAAGAACTCCTGCCTGGTGTACCCGTAATGCCGTACAGCTGCCTGGTTGACATCCAGTATCCCGTATGTCCCCACATCATATACCCACATAGGTTGCGGGTTGAGCTCAAACAAATCGTGGTACATGATCTCGGAAGCCAGTGGCTCCCTGTCTTCAAACTCTTCCTGTTTCTCTTTACTCATTCATTCCAACCCTCACGGGAATCGCATTTTGTAGATTTAATATTACAAATTTATATCTCGCTGGCATAATAATTATCCTCCGGTTGCAAAACAACCAGGAAGTTTATGCGCGGATACATATTTTTAATACTTACGACTCTTTTCGTCGCCCTCACAGGCTGCGAGAGCGACGACAAAACCGACCCTTCGGTAATCGGCGAGCTCGATAAGCAGTTTATCCTGGAAGCAGCCGACGACGCCTTGTTCCAGGTCAATGCCGGGCAGGTAGCTGCTTCACGTACGACGCAGGACAGCATTCAAGAATACGGCGAAGAAATGACGACCGACCATACCCAGGTCGGAAAGGAGTTGCAGACACTCGCCGCAGCCAGAGAATTGCAGCTTCCCACCACGCTTTCTGACGAGCGCCAACAACAGCTCGACAGCCTTTCCATACAAAACAGCATGAGCCTTGACACCCTGTATCTCAACCAAATGGTCGCTATTCAGGAACGCGTGGTACGCATGATGGAGATTGAAGGCACCTCCGGCAAGGACACCGAATTGAAGCAGTGGGCAACCGATCGCCTGCCCGTCGTGAGGCAGTTCGAGGAACGCGCAAAAGCCCTGAGGGATTCGCTGCGATAGCGGTCCGGCGATCCGGCGGCCCGGCGATCCGGCGATCCGGCGATCCGGCGGTCCGGCGGTCCGGCGGTCCGGCAGTCTGACGACTGTGATCGCTGGCAGCCGACGGCCGACCATAGACAGTGGTCCACTCCTGACTACCCATGACAATCAATGACCATGACCGACCACCATCGTCGCAATCCGGCGGACCGCCCCCAGGCCCTGCTAATTTTAAAACCAAAACCCAAGCTGCAATGCGATACGCGGCTTCTCCTCATGCTGCTCTTTCGGGATGAATGCGCCCACGGCGATGGTCAATGCGTCGACGGGCGAGAGCCAGATACCGCCGCCGTAATTGTAATGCCATTTGTCGGACGATTCGCGTTCCAGCCATACACGGCCGTAATCAAAGCCCCCGAAAATGCCGTAGGTAAGGGGTAATGTAGGGTTATAGCTACTGCCGAGGCGCAGACGCAGGTCGGTATCGTGCCAGAAGGAGCTTTTTCCATAGAACCGTTCGGTACGGTAGCCACGAAGTCCTAGTTTACCGCCGATATTAGGCATTTGGAAAAACTGGAACCCACTCCCGAAGTTTACGCCCGTGCCCGCCTGTGTGGCGAGGATGAGGTTCTCCTTCTGATCAAGCGCGGTGTACCAGGCAAACTGCGCACGGAGGCCGGTAAAGTTTTTGTCGCTTTTCAGATCGGCCGTCCAGTTCAACGCGGCATTGAAACGGATACCGGTGTGCGGCGAGAACAGATTATCGACACTGCTGAAATTGAAGGTAAACTTGGCGCCGCTGTAATATTTGGTTTTGAAAATATCCTCCGGCAGGCCGTTCTCGCTGCTGGTGATATACCGACCTCCCGTTGCCTGGATGTCGTTCACTTCAAATACCGGCCCTAACGTAATAAAACCATTATGCCCGCCGAAACGTTTTTTGAGGGCCGGATAAACGTAAAATGCGCTCTGACGCACGCGGTAGAAATTCGCGTCGTCCACAGGCCGTTCGGTTTCGTTGCCTAGTCCCGCATAATTGAATGCATACCGCGGGCCACGATAGTAACTATCCAGGTAGAAATCGAATTTCTTGAATGCATTGATAAAATCGCCGGTATAATTGACTTTAAAGCCCTGCGTTCTAACCGCAAAGCTCCCACCAATGTTCTGT
>DATMSL010000329.1:0-13766 GCA_035565435.1 Dyadobacter sp.
GAGCCTGAAAAATTACCTGACCTTTGCCCTGCTGACGATCACCTGCCTGCAACTGCAGGCGAAAGACTACCGCACCTCGCTTTTCGGCATCCACTCCGACGGAATTACCCTCAATACCCGCTCTATTCAATACGCCATTGATTTCATTTCCCAGAACGGGGGCGGCAGGCTTGTGTTCAACGTGGGCCGCTACCTTACCGGCTCCGTCCATTTAAAATCCAATGTAACCCTGCACCTCGAAGAAGGCGCCGTGCTCCTCGGCTCGCTGAACCCATGGGATTATGATAAAAAAGTGTGGACGGCCATTGTTTTCGCCCACGACCAGCAGAATATCGGCATCACCGGCCAGGGCGTGATCGACGGCCGCGGCCGCTACATCGCCCGGAATATTGTGGACATGATCCACAAGGGTTTGATTAAAGACCTATTCCGCCAGGACCGCCCCGAAGCCGAAACCCGCCCTGTGCTCGCCTACATCCGCAACTGCGAGAAGGTGAATATCAAAGGCGTAACGATGCAGAACTCGTCGAGCTGGGTGCAGATTTACGACCAATGCAAAAACGTAGCCATCGACAGCATTACCGTCGACAGCAAAGCCTACTGGAACAACGACGGCATCGATATCGTCGATTGCGACGGCGTAAGCATCACCAACTCCTTCATCGATTCGGACGACGACGGCATTTGCCTCAAATCGCACGACGCTTCCAAAGTCTGTAAAAATGTATTGGTCAGAAATTGCACCATCCGTTCGAGCGCCAATGGGATCAAGTTCGGCACCGCGTCTTATGGTGGTTTTAGTAATGTTAAAATTTATAATGTGAAAATCTTCGATACTTACCGCTCGGCCGTTACCCTGCAAGCAGTTGATGGTGGTTTTGTGGAAAACGTGATTGTCGACAGCTTGAAGGCTTACAATACCGGTAATGCGATCTTTTTAAGGATTGGAGAAAGGGTGAAAGGGAAAAAAGGGAGAATGGAGAATGTGAGTATTTCCAATATGTACGTGGAAGTACCGGCTACCAAACCGGATGCAGGCTATGAATACGAAGGCCCCATTGAAGACATGCCGCGTAACATTTCGCCTTCGGGGATTGTAGGGATGCCGGATGCGCTCATTAACAATGTTACTTTGAAAAACATCGAGATCAGAATGCCAGGAGGCGGCAACCCGATGTTCGCCAAAATCGGGCTGGATGAGCTGGATAAGGTGCCCGAGAAGCCTACATTCTATCCCGAGTTCTCCATGTTCGACGAGCTTCCCGCGTGGGGCCTGTACATGCGTCACGCGAAGGATATCAAGATCAGCAACCTCACATTATCCTGTGAAAAGAAAGACTACCGCACAGCGATCGTCACCGACGACGTGCACGGCGCGACCTTCGAAGGCATTAAAGTGACGACACCGGGTGCTAGCAAAAATCATATTCACACCTACAAATCGACCGGCATTGTCACTAAAAAATGAGGCCAGTTTCAAAGGGTATGGTTTTAAAAATATTGTCCGCGATGGTGATCCTGGTAGCAGCCGCAGCCGCATATGCGCTGCATTCGATGCGCTGGTTACCCTGGCAGAAGCCGGTGTTCGAAACCGCCATTCCGGCAAACTGCGCAGCTTCCACAGACAAAGCCATTTTGGTTTTTTCCAAAACAAACGGCTACCGGCACGCATCCATCGAAGCGGGTGTAAAGGCTATTAAAGAAGCAGGTCAAAAGCGAGGCTGGGAAGTGGTATCGACGGAAAATGGCGCCTATTTCAACGAAATCTGCCTTAAATCGTACCGCGCGGTCGTGTTCCTCTCTCCCACCGGCGATTTCCTTACCGACGGGCAGCAGCACGCATTTGAACAATACATCGAAAACGGCGGCGGTTACGCAGGCATCCATTCCGCCGCCGACTGCGAGTACGAATGGAACTGGTACGGAACGATGCTTGGTTCACGTTTTCGCAGCCACACGTTTTTGCCCTATCCTATTCCCGAGGCCGAAATCGTCACCGAACCTGGTACCCATCCCGGCATCGACGGCCTTCCCGCACGTTGGTCGAAGAAGGATGAATGGTATAACTTCCGCGAAAGCGTGCGCGGAAAGCCTGGTTTTCAGATACTGCTGACCGTCGATGAGGGCACCTACCCTGCTTTCTGGCCGAAAGCCATGCGCGGGGATCATCCTATCGCCTGGTCGCGGCCGGTTGGCGAAGGCCGGATGTTTTACACAGCCATCGGGCACAATGCGGCTACATACGGCGATCCCACTGCGATGAAACACATCTTGGGTGGGATCGCCTGGGCTGCCGGGCTATGAATGCTACTTTTCTTTTCGTTCCGCCCAGAATGCCTGCGTCTCGGTAAACTCGCGGCCAAACATGTCCCTGGCTTTCACCTCTACCATATGCTTGCCTTCTGCCAGGTTATTCGGGAATGCGGCGCGCCATAAATGCGTACTTTTCACCGCATTGCTCGGACGACGTCCCGCCGGGAGGTTTTCGATAAAATCCCAGTTGTACACTAGCCGCTGGAAGTAAGGATCCGGTTCCGATTGGAACGTCATGTCTTTCCACTCGCCATTGTCGATCCGGTACCGGACTTGATTTCCTTCGTGCCCCATGAAAAAGTTCGCGTAAATGCCCGACGATGTGTTGCCTCCCGCGGGCACGACGCGCGGCGTGTGAATGCGGATCTGGTATTCTTTCGGCTCGCCGGCCACTTTGTAATCAATGCTGTACTGGTTGCCTTTGATGCGCAGGAATGCGTAGCCCTTGGGTGTGCCGTCGCGCATAGTCGATGACGGAACGCCCTGGATGTTAAACTCGCCCGAGTACCAGTCGCCCGACGTTGTTCCCGCATTGTATTCGTGGAAAGGCTTCGCGCCGTTCCAGCCTTCCCTGGTGCCATGGAAATTCTGGCGTTGCAAATGGGTATGCGCGGAAATGGCCAGGGTGTTGGGATAGTCTTTCAGCAAGCTGAATAAACGGTTGCGGTCCTCGTCGCGGAATGCGTCGCCTTCACCTTCTTCATGCAACGGAATATGGTATGCCAACACAATCAGCCGGTCTTTGGGAACGAATTTCAGGTCGTTTTCCACGAAATCAAGCTGTTCTTTACGGAAACCACCCCAGTAGCCTTTGCCGTCGCGCGGATCGGGATAAAGTATATCGTCGAGGATAATATAGTGTACCTTTCCCACATTAAATGAATAATTGGCCGGGCCAAAATGCGCTTCGTAAGTATCGTCGGAAAGGGAGTCAGCCTGGGCATCGTAATCCATGTCGTGGTTACCCATCAGGTTGTACCAGGGCAGCCCTACTTTCTTCACTGCCTTCACATAAGGCTGGTGCAGATCGAGGTTATCGCCCACCAGGTCGCCGAGGCTCAATCCGAATTCCACATCCTGGATGCCTTCGACCTCACTTACAATGCCGCGGGTAAAGTACTCGATTTCATCGAGACTGTATGGCTGCGGGTCACCGAAGATCAGCGCTGTGTAGTCGTCGGCTTCCGACCTGGCGGTCAATGCAAAATCCAATGAAGCCGGCAATGCCGCAGTGGGTGTGATGCCCTTGTATTTCAATGCGGGAGAACCCTCAGGCTTGTGCAAGCGATAGAAGCGCGGCAGGTTATCCTCGGTCAGAGGCACCTTGTAACCCGAAGGTTTAACGACGAAAATAACATTGTCGTTAGCGACAGGTAGCTGGTACTGGCCGTTCGCGTCCGTCTGCGCTACCAGCGTTCCGTTGGAAACCGACACCTGCGCCAGGCCCTTTTCATTTTTGTCCTTGCGCCCATTGCCATTGAGGTCGTTGAACACGAACCCTTTCACGACGGATTGCGCCTGCACTGCCGATGCGAGCATCAGCCCGCAGCACAATGTGGAGATTTTTTTCATAGGTAAAAGCGGGAAGTGATTGAGTAGTTTTCGAATAGGCAAAACTACTGCCCCGTTGTTTCCGCAATGTCAAGCAATTGTTACCCAAATATTAACCAAAACACTGACAATAAGCCTTTTTTAGCACAAAATTGAGTTCCGCGTTAACATTCTGTTAAGTCTCTCCAAGCGGCGCCCCCGCGTTTTGCCGCGTGCGTATTTTCGTTTTTAAACTACTCACAAATCAAAATGCAAAAGAAACCTTTACTAGCGCTAATGCTTGCAGCAGCTCTCATGAATGGTTGCACGGACCATTTCCCTCAGAATCCGGTACAGGAAGATCCGTCGGCTTTCAGGGAAGTAGCGGGCGTGGACCTGGGCGATGTGGCGGCGGCTGAAATCTCAGCCTATGACCCCGCTGCCAAAAGACTTTTTACGGTTAACAATGAAAAGGCAGCCATCGTAGACGTGCTGGATCTCTCGGCATTCCCGGCGATCACGAAACTGCAACCGATCGACGTCTCGGCGCTGGGCGGTGTGGCCAACAGCGTGGCGGTTTCGAACGGAAAACTGGCGATTGCCCTGGAAGCGACGAACAAGCAAGCGAATGGCAGCGTGATTGTACTCAATACCAGCACATTGCAAACGATCAAACAAATCACCGTCGGCGCATTGCCCGACATGGTGACGTTCAGCCCGGATGGCCGCTTTATCGTAACCGCTAACGAAGGTGAGCCCAATGCCGATTACAGTGTCGATCCCGAAGGCTCGGTTTCTATTATTGATATTTCAAATGGTTACAGCGTCAAAACCCTCACTTTTGAAGGATTTGAGAACGATTACAGCGCATTGGCAGCAAAGGGTTTCCGCAAGTTCGGGCCTAAGGCTACCCTCGCTCAGGATATCGAACCCGAATACGTAGCCATTTCCGAGAACTCCCAAAAGGCATTCGTGACCTTGCAGGAAAACAACGGCATAGCCGAGATCGACCTGATCAGCGGCAAAATCCTGGCTCTGCATGCGCTGGGTACCAAGGATATCAGCTACATTCTCAACGCACTCGACCCAAGCGACAACGACCAGAAAGTGGAGCTGAGAAACTGGCCGATCAAATCGTTCTACCTGCCTGACGCCATCTCCTATTTCAGCGTGAACGGCACCCCTTACGTGATCACTGCCGACGAGGGCGACGCCCGCGAATACAGTACGTTCGACGAGCAGAAACGCATTAGCTCGCTCAAACTGAACCCCGTATACTTCCCGAATGGCGACGAACTGAAAAAGACGTCAAACCTCGGCCGCCTGCGCGTGACCAGCACACGGGGCGACTTTGAAAACGACGGCACTTACGAAGCGCTTTACAGCTTCGGCGGGCGCGGTTTCAGCATTTTCCACGCGGCGGACATGAGGTGCGTGTACGAATCGGGGAACTCGCTTGAACAGGAGGTGATCAAAGCCGGCATTTACGACGATACCCGCTCGGACGACAAAGGCGTCGAACCGGAAGGTGTTACCGTAGGATGGATGAACGGCAAGCCGGTGGCGTTCATCGCTATGGAGCGCGTGGATGCCGTAGGCGTTTATGACCTGAGCAACCCGGGCGCGCCGCAATTCCTGCAAATTATCAAAACAGGCGATGCACCGGAAGGAGTGCTATTTATTCCTTCGGAAAAAAGCCCGAACGGAAAAAGCCTGCTCGTGACGAGTAATGAGGAAGATGGAACTGTGAAATTTTATCAGAACTAGTTGACTGTCAGCCTGGGCGTAGTCGAAGGCCGGTGCAGTAAAATACCGTGCTTCGACCGCTCTGGCGGCCCGGTCCGCTCAGCGTGACAACAAAAGAGCATTAATCCAAAAGAACTTCCGCATCTCGCTCACCTGGCGAAGTGCTGTCTGCAGACGTCTCCGAACGCCCCCATATCACCAAGGCAGCACCAGTAACAGCCGTTGCGGTGACGATAATATCAAACAAAACACTGACGGTTACCGCGATTGGTTCCGAAACGCCCAGCAATACCGAGCCGCGCAAATACACGAGCTCCCGAACGCCTATTCCGCCGATGCTCAGCGGGAACACCGTGGCGATGGATGAGGTCAGGAAAAGCAATGCGTAGTCGGCCCAATGGCTGGTTTCACCCATGGAATAGAGCAGAAATCCGGTACAGATGATCTGAAAAACCTGGGTACCGAAAGAAAGCGGCAGTATGCGGCCCAGCACCGGGATAATGCCCGGCAGCCACTTTTTGGCACTCCACCACAGTGCGCCTGCTCCCGGCAACGCCAAAGCGGGTATGGCGGCAATAAACGGATTGTCGTAAAACCGGACCATACCGATAATACCGGCGAGAAGCCCGAGCATCACAAAACCGATAATACGATCCCAGAGCAGAATACGCGTAAGCAGCATGGTACCTTGTGCCGGAAAATGCTGTTTCAAACGCAACAGCTTGTAGGCATCGCCGCCCAACCCGCCAGGCAGGAACATCCCGTAAAACATACTGATCCAATGCAAATGCATCCCGCCGTAATGCGACAGTCCCACTTCATGCGCTCGAAGGATCGTAGTGAGCCGCACCGCCGCTGTAATGCGGGATGCCAGGTAGGGCACAAACGCCAATGCGAGCAGCAACTTGTCGGCCTTGCCAATGGCCCGCGATACACTTTCCAAATCAATCCGGCTAAAAACCCACCAAAGGAGCGCTACCGTGATCGAGAATTTCAGCAGCCATTTCAGGTATTTCATCATGCGTCAGTCTCTTTTCAAATGTACGAGACCGATATTCCTGCATGCTTCCAGCCGGGTTCGGGGGTTGATAAAACCGGGTTTCAGTTTGGTTGTATCAAAGTCGAGGTAACGGTAGGCCTCGCGCGCCCGCAACCCGCCCGCCTGCTGCAATGCAAATATCTCGTCGATCGGCCCTACTACCCAGAAATCCTTCCGGGACACCAACGCCGCCGAGTCGGCCTCCGTGTAAAAATACCCGGAATAGTAATTCAGCGTGGGACTTTCCCAATTCATGACGTAAATATTGTTCTCTTCCAGGCCGAGGTCCCTGATTTTGCCGGCGATGTGCTGCCCGGCCTGGTACCTTTGTAATTCATAATAAAAGCTGCCGTTCATCAGCACGTTCACCAGCACCGAAGCACTCAGTGAAATCCCTATCAACCGGTGCGGCCAGCCCTTGCTCGCACTCCATTCGTAGAATACAAGGTACAGTGCCGGCACCACCAGCAATAGAATCGCATATGCCTTCACCGGGAACAGGTAGAGGTTAATCAAAAGCCCCAGCAGGATCATAACCACTGCCACGAACTTTTGCATACCATTGAGCACCTTGCTCTCGGTACTTTCCGCTTTTACTTTTTCCAACTCACCCGCAATGAGGATCGCAAAAAACGGGAAAAGGATATTGAGATAATGCGGCAGGCGGAAATTGGACGCCGAGAGAATGCAGAACATTACGACAATCGTCGTCCAGCTGAGTATTTCTCCATTTTTTTCAGGAGAAAACCTTCTTTTAATTAACTCAAAACCTCTTTTAAATACTGCCCAGTAACCCAGCAAACACCAGGGCAAAAGTGCCCATAACAACGAATGGAAGAAGAGGAACGGGTCGTTGCCGCCGGAGCTCCCCCAGTTTACGCCATTGAGCCGCTCGGTATTCTGGTGAAAAAGAATAAATGCGACCCCGGAAGTACGGCTGATCCCGCGAATGACTTTGCCGGGGTGGAGATCATACTGCAAATAATAGGAATACAATACCGGACTGATGAATACAAAGAAAAGGGGGATCGCCCAGATCCATTTCAACGAAAAAAGGAACCGCCAGTTGCGGGTGTAAAGCAGCTGCGAACCGACTGCTATCACCGGTACCGCCGCTCCCGACATGCCCTTCGTCGAAAAAGATAATGCCAGCACGGCTGTACCGGCGATCAGCATGGCTGGTTTCAGCGTGATGGTATACTCGTACAACAGCCAGGTGGCGGTGATGATGAATGAAAGCAGCAGTGCATCCATTCTCACGTCGTTATGGGCGAGAATGTACGCTTGGGTGGATACCAGGATCAGCACGGCGTGCATTCCGGCTTGCCGGCCGTAGAGCCTCGCCGCCAGCCTGAATGTAGCGTAAATACCCGGGATCGCCAGCAGCAGGCTTGGCAACTTGTACGACAATGTGCCGATGCCGAGCAGCATATCTCCCAATGCGGAGAGCCAGAAGAGCATATGCGGCTTGTCGAGATAGTCGCGGCCGCGGTCGATGAGGCTCACGTAGTCGCCCGTGATGTGCATATGCATGCCTATGAGCGCATGATGCGCACTGTCGTTATCAAAAAGCGGCAGCAACAGGCCCAGGATGTAGATCGAGAGGATCAGTCCGGCGTAGAGGTACCGGATGTAAAGCGGATGTTTTTGCATAAAAAATCTCGGGATCAGACGGATTCGCTCGTTCTGCGCTCCTGTTTGGGTGTGTGGCCGTTCCGGAGAGCCGGTTCAGCCGGCCCGTCGATAATCTCGCGGATGGTATAAGGTGTTTTGCCGGAACCCTCATAGTAGCTGCGCATGAGCATTTCGGCGATCAGGCCCATGAGTACGATCACGATGCCGGTCATTGCCAGCCCTACACCCGCCAGTGTACCGGTAGTTCCTGAAAACAGGTGAATCAATTGCCAGAGCAGTAGTAATACACCGGTAGCCAGGAAACTCCCGCCCAACGCGCCGAAAAGATGCATGGGCTTTTTCATCCAGCGCTGCATGTAAACCATCAGCAGCAAATCGCCCAGTACCTTGGTGGTACGTCCAAGGCCATATTTGGATTTCCCGAAGCGGCGTTTGTGGTGGCGTACGGGCACTTCGGTCATGCGGGCGCCGGAGATATTGCCCAGCACGGGAATAAACCGGTGCAGCTCACCGTATAGCCCGAGGCGTTCGGCGGCCTCTCTGCGGAAGACTTTCAGCGTGCAGCCGTAGTCGCGCAGGTGCACGCCCGTGAGGTTACGGATGATGGCATTGGCCATGCGGCTGGGTAGTTTGCGGAGCAGCCAGCCATCGAGGCGGTTGGCGCGGTAGCCCGCCACGATGTCCCAATGCCCGCTGCGGGCGTGTTCGAGCATCGGGGGAATATCGGCCGGGTCGTTCTGAAGGTCGCCGTCGAGGGTAACAATATATTCTCCCGAAGCCTGCGCAATGCCGGCGGCCATCGCACTGGTCTGCCCAAAATTGCGGGTCATCACGATGACCTTCAAACGTTCGTCGCCTGCCTGTTTCAACCTTTTTACGGTATCGTCGGTAGAGCCATCGTCAACCGTTATGATCTCGTAATTGAAGTTTTTAAGGGTATCGCGCACCGCGTGGAGCAAATGGGATACGTTATCCTGCTCATTAAAAAGTGGAATAACAACGGAAATCTGGCAGCCGTGTTTTTTCCGTATTTCAGGAAACAAATCATACGACGCATGCAGCTCGAAAAATTCTTCCATTCTATTCAAAACGATCTGGTGGTTGTTGATGTGAAGGCGACACAGCCCCCGGTATCGCGAACAACGAACCGGTGGTGAATGGTTTACTAAAACAGCATATCTAACAATTTGATAACAAACACATTGAGCAATCAGTGAACTTTATCGATTTGGCTACAATAAAGACACATTATGATAAAAAATAGATCTTACAGCATGTTTTGAAGAACCGAATATTTACTTATATTCGACACCAGTCACCTCAGTATTACTACATACGATATGAAAAAAAGTCTACTTAGCTTTTTCCTGCTAGGGCTGTGTGCCCCGCAGGCTTTTTCGCAAGGCCCCACCAAGGGAGCAATCGATGCATTTGCGTCCCGCACGGGTGCCCTGCCGACGATCGACAAGGCTACCAATTCGCTGGGTTTTCTCCGTTTTCCAACCGACAGGGCTTTCCAGGTCAACGGGGGCGACGCTGTCCAGAAATCCATGAACTTCGTCAGCGAAAACAAGGCATTGTTCGGTCTCCGGGCCAACGAGGACGAGTACCGGCTTCGCAAGCAGGAATCCGATGCTTATGGCCTGCAAAATGTCACCCTCCAGCAGACCTACAAAGGTGTACCGGTGTACGACGGGCTCATGAGGTTCCATTATAACAAAGGACAAGCCCTTGCCTCGCTGAACGGCAATTACATCGCCGACATCAAGGTGAATGTGAGCCCTACTCTCGCCCAGCACGAAGCCGAGGCCCGCGCGATACGCCAGGTGAAGTCACAATATAAAGACGCCGCCGAATCCGTAGAAGCGACCAAAAGCACACTGTGTATCTTTCAGAAGGGCCTCGCGCAGGGCTTCAACGGGGTTAAACTACTGGTGTACCAGGTGGAAGTCCGGAACAATGCGGGCATCAGGGAATTTGTATTTGTGGATGCGCATAGCGGGCTGATCGTCGAGCAATTTACGGGCACACACCATATCAACCGGCTATTGTACCAAAACTCGACGGCGAACCTCGTGTGGTCGGAGGGCAATGCTTTCCCTGGTGCGCTCGATAAATGGCAGCAATCGGAGGTCAAAACATCGGGCTTCATATACAACCTGATGAAGAACAATTTCGGCCGCACTTCCTACAATGGTGCCGATGCCACGATGATCACCATCAACAACAAAACCGGCATTACCTGCCCCAATGCCAACTGGGACGGTGTGAGCGCCAATTATTGCACCGGCATTGCCACCGACGACGTGGTCGCGCACGAATGGGCACATGCCTACACGGAATACACGAGCGAGCTGGTATATGCATGGCAGCCAGGCGCGCTCAACGAGGCCTATTCGGATATCTGGGGCGAAACGGTCGATCTGCTGGATGGCTATATGGACGACGGCGAGTCCTCCGCGGCCAGGACCGGCTGCGGCAGCTCCGAGCGGTGGATTGTGGGAGAGAAAATCGAGGCGAGTGCTTCCCTGAGACGTGATATGTGGGACCCGACCTGTTTTGGTCAACCCGGCAAAGTGTCCGATCCGCAATACTGGTGCAACGACACCGACAATGGCGGCGTGCACATCAACAGCGGTGTCCTCAACCACGCCTATGCCTTATTGGTGGACGGGGGAGCTTACAACGGCCAAACCATCACAGGTATCGGGCTTACCAAGGCGGCCCACATTTTTTGGCGGGCACAGTCGCAATACATGACCGCTACCACGGATTTCTCCGCCCAGGCGGATATTCTCGAAGCGGCAGCAGCGGGGTTGCTCGGCGTTGATCTGATGCCGCTTTCCACCAAGGACGTTCTCCCGGCGGGCACTCCGGTGGCCATTACCAATGCAGACCTTGTTTCACTAGCTAAAGTCATTACCGCCGTGGAGCTGCGCGAAAACAATAGCTGCCAGTTTTATACTATATTAAAACCCGCGCCTGCATTGTGCGAAGGAGCCAGCCAGGGACTGGCCCTCTTTTTTGAAAACTTCGAAACCGGGTTTGGCGGCTTCACCACCTCCGAAGAAGCCGGGGATGTGACCGACTGGGTAGCTCGTTCATGGCAACTGACAAATGCCCCGGCCGGCCGGCAGGGAAAAGTTGCTTTTGGTATCGACTACATCGGCGGTGATTGCGTGAACAATTTCCAGTACGGCCTGATCCGGATGGAAAGCCCCGCGATCACCATCCCCGCGGGAACAGCCGGAAACCTGAATATGGCCTTCGACCATTACGTTGCCACGGAAGATACCTGGGACGGCGGCAATATCAAATACCGGATCAACGGTGGCCCATGGACACTCCTACCCGCATCGGCGTTTACGGCGAATCCGTATAACAACTTTCTCAACTACGCCTCGGCCGGCAACAACAATCCGCTGGCAGGGCAGCAGGCTTTCACCGGCACCGACCAGGGCTCCGTCATCGGTACGTGGGGCCAAAGCCAGGTAAATCTTACTTCGCTCGGACTCGTGGCGGGCAATACGATCCAGTTCCGGTTCGAAATGGGTACGGATGGCTGCGGCGGCTACGACGGCTGGTATATCGACGAGTTCCGGGTTTACACCTGCGCGGTTACGCCAGCGGTACATTTCGCCGCTACTTCCGCTGTGGTCAACGAGAATCAGGCGACCACAGCCGGTGCAGGATGTCTGGATTATATTGATAAAACCGTCACCCTTCAAATCGACAAAGCGCCTACCCAGCCTGTTACCGTAACCTTCAATACGCCCGGCGGCACGGCCAAACAAGGCGCCGACTATACGATCACCCCGGCATCCGTCACATTATCAGCCGGTTCGCTCACGCAAAATGTCACGCTCCGGATTTTCAACGACGCGTATGTTGAAGACGAAGAAACGATCGACTTGTCATATAGCATCAATGCCAATGGCGGAAACGGCTATACAGCTACCGGTTTTCAAAATTTCCAGTTTACGATTCTCGACAATGACCTCACACCGGGCAATTACACAGAAACGCTGTTGAATTCAAACTTTAACAATGGTGCACCGGGTTGGTCGGTGGTCAACGGGGGAAACAGTTTCCATTCGTGGGAAGTCGCGCAATATTCCAATGCCGGCCTTGATGCCGCCAAATCGCCATTTTTCTTTGTCAACAGCGATATTGAGGACGGCCAGCTCTATTATTTCGACGAATATCTAGAATCTCCACCGATCAATTCCTCCGGCAAAAAGAACCTCGTCCTGACATTCTCGCAAGACTGGCGGCCCTACACCGACGCGAACAACGAGCAGGGCATTGTGGAGGTATGGGACGGAGCGAACTGGCAAACTTTGCTCACTCAAAACCAGGCCACCGGACGTAAGGGCAACATTGGTACTTACACACCTGATGTCGTCAACCTACCCATCCCTGACGCATATGCGAACCCGAATATGAAGGTGCGGTTCCGTTACGTAGGGCATTGGGAATACTGGTGGGCCATCGACGATGTAAAAGTAACCGCGAGCAATTCCACGCTGGTTGTGTCGGCCGTCAACACCGGCAATGCGTCGCAGGAATACCTGGGACCGAACGAAACGGCGGTGTTCTATGATCCGGCAACCGGTAATCTCATGGCCAAAATCAAGAACCTGAGCGCGCACGATTACGGCTGTACCACCGTGGAAGTAGACCGCTCAGGGGCAAACGGAACTTCATGGATAGGAAGCTATCAAATATCGAACAAGACATTCAAGGTAACCCCGACTAACAACAACCCGAACGGCCAGTACGAGATCACGCTCTACTACAAGGGCTCTGAGCTAACTACATTTACACCCGGCAACATACAATCGATGGGTAAAAGTCCGGTAAGTATCGCCGCCAGCGACGCGTCGAACTCCACAACGGTCGCTGTCGTATCGACACCTGCATTCAGCGGTGACTACGCATTTACAGCCACTTTCAATACCGGATTCTCCGGGTTCGGCATATCCAATGCGCCACCGGGGTCGGCATTGCCTGTCACATTAGTGAACTTTGAAGGCAGAAACACCTCCGAGGGCAACTTGCTGCAATGGACTACCAGTTCGGAAAGCAACAACGATTATTTCG
The DNA here is from genome assembly GCA_035565435.1 of Dyadobacter sp. Lineage (GTDB taxonomy): Bacteria > Bacteroidota > Bacteroidia > Cytophagales > Spirosomataceae > Dyadobacter. The sequence continues at coordinate 13,367 of DATMSL010000329.1, forward strand.
CTATTGAGGAAAGTATCAATGGCAAAACGTTCTTTGAAACCGGCCGCGTAAAAGGTGTCGGTAATGCCTCCGCGACCAGTCATTACGACTTCACAGACAGGGATTTTAGCAAGGGTATCACCTACTATCGCCTCAAACAGGTAGATTTCGACGGGAAGTACGCATACAGCCGCATTGTGGCGGTCGATGCACCTTCGGCGGACGGTCTCCGTTTTTATCCTAATCCGGTACAGTCTATGCTCAGCATTGAGCTGCCCGACCAGCGGAACGGATTCGTGAATGCGGAACTGGTCAATGCCTCGGGCCAGAAAGTGATGATGCACGAGAGGATTGCACTGCAAAATGGAAAATTCCAGATACCGGTAGGAAAGCTGGCCGCAGGGGTTTACCAGGTGGTGAT
>DATMSL010000330.1:0-7920 GCA_035565435.1 Dyadobacter sp.
ATCGCTCATACCAAGGTCGAATAGTCTCAAAAGACTAATCTGCAAGTCGTTCAACCCGCCTTTTTCGCTTGATTTTGGCGCAACATCCATTGTCAGTCGATAGTTTTTAGAGTTATAAATTTAAACAATTTATACAAAAAACAGGCGCTTTCAACTAACTCAACCTGACCGAAAACAAATCCTTCGAACGCAGATACACCCACGATACGACCACGAGCGTCAGCACGCCTCCCATCATGACTGACGGTACAGTGCCAAATGCTTTGGCCATCACGCCGGATTCGAAGGCGCCAAGTTCGTTGGAAGAACTGACGAAAATGCCATTGACGGCCGCCACCCGGCCACGCATTTCGTCGGGAGGGTAGATTTGCAGGATCGTCTGACGGATGATGACACTCACGCTGTCGAACACGCCAGTCGCGAAGAGCGCGCCGCAGGAGAGCATGAAGTTGGTGGAAGCCGCAAAGACCAGCGTGAATATGCCAAAACCTGCCACAGCCACGAGCATATTCCGCCATGCATTATGCGTGGGCGGGAAATAGGCCATGGCAAACATGGTCAGCATGGAGCCGATGGAAGGTGCCGCTCGCAGCAGACCAAGCCCTTCCGGCCCCACTTTCAGAATATCTTCGGCAAAAATGGGCAGCAAAGCAATTACGCCGCCGAAAAGCACGGAGAACAGGTCGAGCGTCATGGCGTAGAGCACAATGCGCGTTTTAAAAACAAACTTGAAACCTTCTTTCAGACTTTCCATGATCGGCGTCACAATCTTTGGAAACTCCGGGCGTGTTTTGATCATGCCCAGCAAAGCCCAGCAAACCACGAAGTTGACGATGACGATCAGCAATGTTTGGGTAAGGCCGAGATAAGCATACATAAAACCCGCAGCCGCCGGGCCGATAATAGCGCCTGCCTGCGAAAAGGAGCTGCTCCAGGTAGATGAGTTATGGTAGATCGTTCGCGGTACAAGGAAGGGTTTGAGTGAGCTTGCAGCTGGTGAGTAGAAGCCTTTTGCAAAGCCTATTAATCCAAAAACAGCATAAATGACCGCCAGATGCTGCCACTCCGCCAGCTTGTTGTAAATACCCGGCTGGAAAGCGGTATACAGTATTCCAGAACCCAGTAGAATCACCACCAGACTAATATGCATGATGCTGATTTTGTTCTTCTGATCGGCCACATAGCCCCCAAACAACGAAGTAACAATGAACGGAATCGCCTCTGCCAGTCCCACCAGACCCAATGCTAGAGGATCGTGCGTGGTTTTATACAGTTCATAACCCACAATCACTTCCTGAATGCGGATGGTGGCAGAAAAAAGAAAGGAATTGGATACAAAAAACCGGAAATCAGAATAACGGAGTGCCGCGTAGGGGTCGTTGGATACTACTGTTTTCAAGTGAGTGTTTTGGTGTTATAAAAAGCTAACACCGGCGGCCGGGAAGAATGTTCTGCTTTAACTGAAAATTAATGCCTTTTGTCACCCCAATGCTATAAAAAGCCGTTAAAATCCCAAAATCAATGTTTTACATTTCGTTTACATTGTTTTACAAGCGTTTGTTCGCGTGCTCTCCGATCATCGGTACTTTTGGACGAAGCAGTCAAATTCATTCAAAACCTTATCGGACATGAACTTCAAAGCAATTAAAATCATCATCCCCGCAATGATCCTGTTGTACTCGCTGCAAGTCACGGTGGCGCTGCCAAAGTCTGCTGGTTCTCCCGACGACAACACCCTGCTCATAAACGGCCGTGCAATCACGGCGGAGCAGTTTGCGCACGTCACCCGCGGTACGCTGACGCTCGCGAAAAGCGAATCAGCTTCCGGCCAGCAAACAAACGTACCCTTCCTGATTTACCTGAAACGCGGCGGTATGATCGTCAATCCCGAATCCCACGCACACAATTTTGCGGTGTTAAGCTCCGAAATTCACGATATTCTGGAATTCGCCGAGGCTGGTGACCAGCTCATTATCGATCCCGTCAAACCTGGAAATGCCTCGGCGCGGAAAGTTATCATCGTCAAAAAGACGCAAATCATCCCGCGATTCCAGTGGTTTTATGTTTCGAAACAGAAAAAGGACAATTGCTGAAATTCGCTAAATTTGATTATTGGTTCGAAGCATTATGGTGCGGTATTTCAAAGCGATTTTTACAGGATTTCTGCTCGTAACAGGCGTATGTGCGGGACGCCCGCTCATGGCCAACAGCGACGCCGTGCGCTTCTCCGAAAATGTCAATCTGTCGCTCCGGCGGACGGCCGATCTGCTGCTGCGGGTGAATGGAGATTCACTCTCGCAAATTTCGCCGGTAAAACAGACGGATGCTAACACGTTTTCGGTGCAAATGGAACATATGTTCGATTACGACAAGCTGCCCGAGACGTTGCAAAACTCATTCGATTCTTACCATATCGACCGGCCGTATAGCGTCGCCGTATTGAATTGCGAAACCGGCGAAATTAGCCTCGGGTACCAGTTCTTCGACCTGAACCAACCCGGCGGGGTACCGTGCAGAGGGCGCTCGCGCGAGGCGGGCTGCTATATGCTGCAAGTCCGCTTCGCCCCGGAGGCAGCCAAACCCCAGGCAGCCGGTAATACCTGGCTGCTGATTACGGTGGGCGGTACGCTGGCCGGGCTGGGTTTTATCGCCTGGAACAGGTCGCGGCACAAAAAAATACCGGAAACTGTACCGCAAAATGCGCCGGCTCCGCATTCGCGTATTGCATTCGGCAACTCCTGGCTGGACACTACCAACCAATCGCTCTTCAACAGCCAATCCACTCTGCCATTGACGTTCCGCGAAGCAAAGCTGCTTAGCTTGTTCGTCAGAAACATCAACCTGGTCCTGGAACGCGACACGATTTTAAAATCGGTTTGGGAAGATGAAGGAGTTATCGTGGGGCGGAGCGTCGACGTATTCGTATCGCGCCTCCGCAAAATGCTGGCCGCCGACCCGCAAGTTAAAATCACTGCCATTCACGGCGTAGGCTACAAAATGGAAGTCCATTCCTAAAATCCATGTTCAAAACCTTTCTAAAAATAGCAGCGCGTCAGCTCTGGCAGGGACGGCTGTACGCGGTGATCAACGTCATCGGTCTGGCAATTGGTACCGCCAGTATGCTCTTCGCGGCCATTTACATCACCGATGAACACGGTTTCGACGGCTTTCATCGCCATAATCCCCATCTCTATCGCATTACCAGCTCCTACCGCGAGCGTGGAGAGCTCATTTCTTCCGGCGGTACCGGCCAGGTACAGGGCCCGGCGTTTCAGGCACGAATACCCGAGATCAGGCATTATGCACGCGTGATGGGTGGGGACATCCACGGAGATGTGCGGCACGGGCACAATGCATTCAAATTGCAGCTGCTTTTCGCGGACGCATCTTTTTTTGATGTCTTCACCTTCCCGCTAGTGCATGGCGATGCCCGTACCGCGTTGCAAAACGTCAATTCGGTGGTCGTTACCAGGCGCACGGCGATGAAATTCTTTAACCGCACCGATGTACTGGGTGAGTTGCTGCAAATGGACGCCGACCCGTCGGCGATGCGGCTTGGGAAACCGCTGGTCATTACGGGTGTGGCCGAAGATCCCCCTGCCAATTCCTCGGTTCAGTTCGATATCCTTTTTCCATTTGAGTTCATGAAAGTATCGTTCGATGATACTAGCTGGCTCAATGCCTATCTGGGAACGTTTGTCGTGCTGCGCCCGGATGCTCAGCCAGATCAGGTTATCCGGAAATTTAACCGCATTGCCGGCGCATTGTCTCAAAGCCAGCGGAAAGACCATCCCGAAGCCTCCGCTATTACCTACGGCTTGCAAAAAATGACCGACATCCACCTGAATACGCAAAAAATTCCTGACCAAAACGGAGAATCGGGTATTGTGAACACAAGCAGGCCTGTTTACTCTTACATTTTCATTAGCATGGCCGGGTTTATTCTGATCATGGCCAGCATTAATTTTATTAACATTCAGATTGCTTCCTCAATGAAGCGTGCAAAGGAAGTGGGGATCCGTAAGGCCACCGGAAGCGGCAGTGGGGCAATCGTTGTGCAGTTTCTCGGCGAATCGGCGATGGTGGTGGGAATTTCAGTGTTTTTTGCATTTATACTCATGGTATTGCTGCTGCCGGCATTCAATCACCTGTCTCAAAAGCAAATCGCACTGAATCAGCTATGGCAACCGGAATTGATAGGTTGGCTGGTATTTATTTTCCTAATAAACATCGCTTGCGCCGCACTCTATCCTGCCTGGCTGATTTCCAGGCTAAATCCGGTTGAAACGCTCTATTCCAAAACCCGGCTAGCAGGCAGGAACCCGGCGGGGAATGTGCTGATGGTCTTTCAGTTTGCGATGGCCGTGCTGCTGGGGATTGCGAGTGTGGTATTTTACAGGCAAATGCATTTTATCAGGTCCAAAAACCTGGGTTATAATCCTGATCAGATCGTTAAAATAGCCATTCAGGGAGTACGGGATGTTCAGCAGGTGCACAAGCGCTTTCATAACGAGCTGGCGGGCGATCCTGCATTCGAAGCAATTTCGCTTGCGGGCGAATTCGGGAACCGTGATGTAGTGGTGAAGGGGCAAAAAATTCTTGCAAATGTCCGTACGGTGGATGCCGATTATCTTCCGATGCTTGAAATGAAGCTGCTTCAAGGCCGTAACTTCTCCCCTGCTTTCGCTTCCGACGAAGCTTTCGGGGTATTGGTCAATGAAGCGTTTATCAAAAAAGCAGGCATTACCAACCCAGTCGGGAAGACTTTGATGCCCGACGACTATTTCGGCAAGCGAGGCCTGACCATCCTCGGCGTGATTGGCGACTTCCATTTCAACTCCCTCAAAGAACGCATAGGACCAATGATTATGCCTATGAGCACGCATTACGGAGGTGGGGAATTATGGATTAAAATCGCCCAAAACAGGGAGTTATATGCCATTGGCCAGCTTGAAACGACGTTTAAGAAAATTTTACCCGACGCTGTTTTTGACTACACCTTCCTGCACGACGCCAACGCACGCGCCTACGCGACCGAACTTCGCTGGCAAAAGATCATCACGCTGGCGACCATCGTGGCGGTGGTCATTTGCAGCCTGGGCCTGTTCGGCCTCGCACATCTCGCCATCGCGCAACGCCGGCGCGAGACGGGTATACGGGTTGTACTGGGTGCGACGGGTTATGATATTGCGGTGATTTTTTCCAGAAACTTCCTTCGCATCATCTTTATTGCCATTCTCATTGCTTCCATCTCAGGCCACTACCTGATGCAATCATGGCTTGGCCAGTTTGCCTACCATACCGGCCTCTCCTGGTGGATATATGCCTGCCCGGGTGCCGCGGCGCTGACGCTGGCATTAATTACGGTATTCGTTCAGGCTTTAAGAGCCGCAGCCACGGATCCTGTGAAGGTTTTGAGGGCCGAATAGCGTCCATTTCGAAGGAGAAGTCCTGTGTCCGGAACGCGTCCGATTGCGTACACATTTTGTACGGTATCGGACGCACGCCTATTAGCATCATTTTAAAACAATATGAAAATCAATTATTTACACTTTTGGCAAGGCTTTTTAAAATAGGACTGGCATAAGAGACGCGGATGTAAGCATTTGTTTTTAAAACAGGTTGTCCGTAATTACATACCAAATCTCAAACAACCAATTTTTATGATCCAGTTAGAAAAGATATCCAAATATTACCCGGCAGGTTTTGGCAAAACATACGTGTTGCGCCACATTGATTTGAACATTAAAGAAGGTGAATTTGTGTCGATCATGGGTCCGTCAGGCTCAGGCAAATCCACCCTGTTGCATATACTGGGCTTGCTTGAAGAGCAGTCCGAAGGTGAATACCTCTTCCTCGACGAGCCGGTTCAAAAACTCTCAGAAAAGAAGCGTACCGAATTGCACCGCCACCACATCGGTTTTGTGTTCCAGGCCTATCACCTGATCGACGAACTGACGGTTTATGAAAACATTGAGACACCGCTTTTGTACAAAGGCACGTCGTCGTCGGAGCGCAAAAGCCGCGTAGCAGAATTGCTCGACCGCTTCAATATGGTTGCAAAGAAAGACCTGTTCCCGCACCAGCTTTCGGGCGGCCAGCAGCAGCTTGTGGGCGTTGCCCGCGCAATCGTACATAACCCGAAAGTCATTTTCGCCGACGAACCGACCGGCAATCTGCATTCGGAACAGGCGATCGAGATCATGGAACTATTTCAAAAACTTAACCAGGAAGATAAAGTCACCATCGTTCAGGTAACCCACTCGGAAACCAATGCAGGTTACGGCAACCGGATCGTCCGGTTGAAGGACGGATGGCTGGCGTGACCTAACTCAATCTATTAGCCATGAAACGTTTTATTTTTCTTTTCTGCCTGCTGCCACTACTCGGGCAGTCGCAATCCAAGCTGAGCCTCGCTGATTGCGTGGACCTGCTGGCCAAAAACAACCTCATTTACCAGCAGGGAACATTGCAAGCGGAAGCGGCGCAGGCACAGCTGCGGCAGACAAAGTCACAAATCCTTCCGCAGATATACATTTCGGCTGACCAAAGCCTTAACTTGGGCCGCAGTATTGACCAGTATACCAATACGTATATAGACCAGCTTTACAGCTACAATGCGATAAGTACCGGGTTTCAAATGCCCGTTTTTCAGGCGGGAAAATTACAAAACCAGACGCGCCAGGGCACATTACTGAAAGAGTCGGCAATGGAAAACCGCACGGCCGTTCTGAATGCGCAAACCATCCTGCTTATGCAAGGCTACGTGAATGTACTCGCAACCAAGGCATTGCTCGAAGCCGCCAACGAGCAGGTAGCGTCTTCGCAGCAGCAGGTAGATAAGGTACAGAAGCAGGTAAACGCCGGAACAGCCGGGAACAACCTCCTCGCCGAGATCAAGGCCCAGCTTTCGAACGACAAATATTTGCAGGTAACGGCACTTAGCAATTACCGTACGGCACGGCTTGCATTGTTTCAGCGGATGAATATCACGCCGGATGACAACGTGGAATTCGAGCCGCTATTACCGAAGGAAAACATTACGCCCGCGGCTGCCAATGCCACGGAGTTGTACGAAAATGCATCCAAGTCTTTCCCGGAAATCCGCAGCGCTGAGTTGAACCGCCAGAGCTACAAGTACCTGGTGAAGTCGATCAAGGCATTGAACTATCCTTCGCTGAACCTCAGTACTAACGTGCGGGCATTCTACGCGTCGACGAATGACAACCTCGATTATTTCAAACAGCTGAATGCGACGCGCAACGGCTACGTCAACCTGGGCCTGAATATTCCGATTATGGGCCGTTGGGTAACCCGCCCACGCGTGGAACTGGCCAAAGTGCAGGAGCGCCAGGCGCAAAATACCCTCGACATTACCAACCAGCAGCTCCGCCAGGCGATTGAAACCGCTGTACTAAACCTGAACGCCATGGCCGACAAACATGCGGCAGCAGAAGGCCAGGTAGAATCACTCGGAGCGGCATTCGCGGTGGTGGAAAGCAAGTTCAATGCGGGTGTATCAAGCATTTTTGAATACACCCTATCCAAAGCGAAACTCGCACAGGCCCAAGGCATCGCTATTCAGGCAAAATATGATTACCTGATGCAACAGAGATTATTGCAATACTACCGTCAGGGCAACTGGCAAGGGGTTTTTTAGGCGATAGGCTGTAAGCTTTAGGCTGTAAGCGATAGGCTGTAAGCTTTAGGCTGTAAGCTTTAGGCTTTAAGCTAGAAGTACTAAGACATAAAAAGGGGATCAGCTTATAGCCTAAGGCTTACAGCTTAAAGCCCTAAAGACTGTTAGGTTAAATTTGGTATCGGTAATTCTTAGAGGCAGCCAGGCGCATTGGCTGCCTCTTTTTGTTAAATAAACCTAAATTATTAGGTGGTTACATTATGGTGTGTAAATTAGGTGCA
>DATMSL010000331.1:0-4080 GCA_035565435.1 Dyadobacter sp.
TTTTCTACCACCGATTTCATTTTAACGATATAGGCAAATTGTTTCGCGGAAAGCCCCGCTACCCGCCTGAAACGCTTCTCGAATACATCCTGGCTCACATGCAGCGATGCTGCCAGCTCCCTGATGCGGAGTTGGCCCCCCGCATTGTGGATCTTTTGAATGGCCGCCAATACCATATTATCCGGCGTTTTGCCGCTCACCCGGCTGAGCAGGAAGCGCTCGATCAATGCAATGCGCGCTACGTGCGAGGGCTGCTCCGCCAGTTGCACTTCGAGCAGGCCGGTATCCCGGAAACCGTCGAGACAATCCATCGCAATGCTCGTGTCGCTCAGCTCATGCAACGGTTCGCGGATGAATGGTGCAATGCCGCCTTCCCGGAAGACGACCAGGATATTGATCGTGCCGGAATGATACAGCATAGCCCTCCCGGATTTACGCAAACCTGAAACGACGAATGGTTCCAGCACATTGGTACCGCCATGGTGATTAACAGCCACCTGCCCGCTCAGCCTGAACACCATCACCGGCGATGTTTCGGGCAGCACATGGTTGACCATCTCCACAGGCGTTTCGATCACCTTGTAGGATTGAATAAACGGGCTGAGCTCCGGCGTCGGGAAATAGGTCTCGATGGTCATTACTCCCGGAACCGGAATGCGGCTTCAACGGTTCCCGCGGCTTGGTAAATCGTGTCGGCCGGGCGCGTAAAAGTGTATCACATTTCCGGATTTTTGTATAAGTCGCCGGCGGGAGCGACCCGGTAAATTTGTAGCATCAAAACACCAAAACAATTGTCAATCATGTCAAAAACAATTTTTATTACCGGCGCTTCCAAAGGATTTGGCCGTATATGGGCAGAGGCTTTTTTGAAAAGAGGGGACAAAGTAGCGGCTACCGCCCGCAATACTGAAACGCTGAAAGACCTCGCAGCGCAATATCCCGACACGCTTTTAACCATTCAGCTGGACGTGAACGACCGTGCAGCGAGTTTCGCCGCGATCGAGCAGACCAATCAGCATTTTGGCAGTGTCGACGTGGTGATCAATAACGCAGGTTACGGCTTGTTCGGAACCATTGAAGAAACCAGCGAAAAAGAAGCCCGCGACCAGATTGAAACCAATGTTTTCGGCCTGCTGTGGGTGACGCAAGCTGCCATTCCCGTGATGCGTGCGCAAGGCGGCGGCCATATTATCCAGGTTTCCAGCGTGCTGGGCGTGGCTACGCTGCCGGTATTGGGCCTCTACAACGCTTCGAAATGGGCGGTGGAAGGACTGAGCGAAACGCTGGCTTCCGAAGTCAAAGACTTCGGCATTAAAGTAACGATCGTAGAGCCTAACGGCTTCTCGACCGACTGGGGCGGCGCTTCGGCCTCTCACAGTGAGCCGATCGCATTGTACGACGGTATTAAAGAAGCGCTTTATGCCGGATTGACACACGACACCATCGGCGATCCGCAGGCTACACCGGAGGCGATCCTGAAAGTAGTCGACGAAGAAAATCCGCCATTGCGAATCTTCCTTGGTAAAGTTGGGTTCCCATGGTTGAACCAGGTGTACGCCGATCGCCTTGCAACCTGGGAAGAATGGAAAGAGGTCGCTGATGCCGCGCACGGAGGCCAGGTAACTGCATGATTTTTGTTTAAATTTGATTAATCACTAAATCTGCATCTGCGAGGGTGCAGATTTAACCGTTTTCAAAACCATGGACCATTATAAAAGCATCAGCGAGCTCCATCGCGCCAGCAATTTGGGGGCTCCGGAGCATCCCATGATCAGCATGTTTACCTGCGACGAACTGAGAAGTTGTACGCTGGGCTGGCGGGAATTTACGACGGACTTTTACATGATCGCATTCAAAAAGATTAAAGCCGGGCATATTCTCTACGGACGCACGAAATACGACCATGAAAACGGATCGATGCTTTTCTCGAAGCCGCGGCAGGTGATCGAAATGAATAATATTGAGCTGGAAGAAAAAGGTTTTATTCTTTATGTGCATGAAGATTTTCTGAGCGGCCACCCGCTGCATTCGGAAATCCGTAAATATGGTTTTTTCGATTATGAAGCCAATGAAGCATTGCATTTGTCGGAGCGTGAGGAGCAGATCATCTGGGATCTTTTCAGCCGCATTCAAAGTGAGTATTTCAATAATACCGATGAATACAGCCGCGACATTATGCTCACCCACCTGGATTCGATGCTAAAATATTCACAGCGTTTTTACAAACGCCAGTTTATCAACCGAACGCAGCTTTCGGGGACCACCGTTTCGCGTTTCAATGCAAGCCTGGCCACCTATTTTGAAGATGGAAACTTCCAGGAAAAGGGATTACCGTCAGTCAAACTTATGGCTGATATGCTCAATACTTCGCCGCGTTACCTGAGCGATTTGCTGAAACAGGAAACCGGCAAAACCGCCATCGAACTGATCCACATTTTCCTCGTGTCCGAAGCGAAAAATATGCTGCTCAGTACCGACAAAACCGTGGCCGAAACCGCTTATCTCCTGGGTTTTGAGAACCCGCCTTATTTTTCGAGGCTATTCAAAAAAGAAACCGGTTTCAGCCCGAATGAATATAAAAAGCGGGTGGCGTTTTCGGGGCAGCAGGGCGTAGCCTGATTATTTGGATGTTTTTGTTGTTTGTTGTTACATGCCTACGGCATTACCGGTAATTATTGACGTGGTGACATGCTACCAACGTTACATCGCTAACGCGATTGAACCAGGATTCCCAGCCTGGTTCGAGGAGAGTGCCGTTAGGCACGTAATATTGGTAGCAAACGGTTATTTTTTGCTTAGAGTCCCGTAGGGACGCAACAATAAATGGTTTAGCTATTTTGGTAGAGAAATACCTAAACACGCCAGTGATTATTTGGGAGTGAGGACGTTGCTCTGTTTGCCATTGGCGTCATAATCCCAGGATTTCGTAGGATTGCCTTCCGGGTCGTATTCCTCGAAATGACCGTAAGGCTTGGCGTAATTTTTGAAGTGGCTGACACTCTTTACCTGGCCATTATCATGGTAATAAACAACAGTGTAGGTGCTGTTTTCGTGACGATAAAAGTATTCCTGCTGGATTTTTCCCAACCGGGAATACTCCGTTGAAGAAACGATCTGCCCATTGTAATCATAAAGCGCTTCCAGACGTACCTGAATGCGACTGTATGTTTTGCGAAGTGAGTCCTCCGTTTCGTAAAAGTCCCTGATGAGGTATTTTTTCTGCCGGTCGGTTAGGGAGGTGTCGAAATAGACCCTCGACTTATTCACCAAAATGCCTTTCCTGTAAAACTTCTGATCATCCAGCTGACCCGACGGAAAGAACCACTCCGACTTTCCTTGCAGCGAGTCGTTCACGAACATTTGCTTACCCCAAATCTTTCCGTTGCGGTGGTAAACAGTGCGGACGCCGTTTCGGAGGCCGTTGTGATACGTTTCCTCAACCTCGATTTTACCATCGGGATAATGCTCCCGGTGCATGCCGTCGCGGTTACGCCTTTGGGGATGGCCGTATACGGTTTGCAAGTCTTCCAACTCCTGAATACCACGTCTGAAATGCCAATCGCGCACTCCGTTCTTATCGCGATAACGGATGTTCCGGCTGCAAGCACTTATTGAAACTTTGCCATCCCCTTCCGTCGCGAACAAAACCCATTCATCGCCTACCTCGATTCCCATATCGCAGGACGATTGAACATCATATTCGACCAGCTCACGAATGTCTTTTCCTTTAAATTTTTCGATGACTTTGAAGCCCAGCTTAGCGGTGCGGAACTGCGTCGAGTCGGAAAACGGATTGACGGTTTCCGCAGTAATTTTCACTAATGCGATAAACGGATAACCGGTGAGTTCGTCCAGCGATCTAATGCGTTCATAATCTCCCATGCATAGGCACGCGATCGCATTCATGCGGGCGCATACCAGTATGATTGTCAGGGTGAAACAACTGGTTCTTAAAAAAATTTTCATGGCTATAACGACTATTGAGGGATTTCTCAAATATAGTTTAAAGTACTAGCTTACAATGTTGGGTATACTTTAATTTACTTGAATATTTTCCACCTAAAAAATAGCAAATACCAC
>DATMSL010000332.1:0-6505 GCA_035565435.1 Dyadobacter sp.
GGATGTGCCGGTATTTGAAGGTAAAGGAATGCTGAATACCCGCGAGGATTGGGACAACTTCACTTACGGCCTCGATGAACTCGGAAAAATCGCCCGCGACCGCGGCATGAAACTGGCATTTCATCACCATATGGGTACCTGCATTCAAACTATGGAAGAAACTGACCGGCTGCTCAACGAAACCAATCCCGACTACGTGTTCCTGAACTACGACTGCGGGCATTTCCATTTTGCGGGCGAAGACCCGGTAGCCGCATTGAATAAGTACATCGGCCGCACGGCGCATATTCACCTGAAAGACGTACGCCCGAACGTGTTGCAGCGCGTGCACGACGAGCGTCTGAGCTTCCTGACGGCCGTTAAAAATGGTGTTTTCACCGTGCCGGGTGACCCCGAAGGGTGCATAGATTTCCCATCCCTTTTCGAAATTATCAAAAAAAGCGATTACGCCGGCTGGATCGTGCTCGAAGCCGAACAAGACCCCGCCAAAGCGAATCCGCTCGAATACGCCATCATTGCAAGGAACTTTTTCAGGGGGTTAACAGGGATTTAAGATTTCAGTGGTTCAAACGTCGACATCATTCAAGGTCTGAGGTATTTGACAAGCAACACTTTTTGGGAGTAGGCCCGCTGGGCCTACCTGTTTATAGAATATCAATACGCACCCATTTAATCGGCTCCGGAGGGGCTTCCTGATAACTTAGGAGGCTCCTCCGGAGCCGGTTGCCTTTTTATGAATGGCATTTCTATAAACAGGGAGCCCCTCCCGGGGCAGAATAAACGCTACCGCCTGATCCCTCCCCATATTCTTCTTACGCTCCATTTCTGAAAATGGCAACCGCTTTGTAGTAACAAATAAGTGAAATTTTTGAACTAAGCACTGCCCTTATCGCCACATTTCCCCTTCCCGCTACGTAACAGCAATATATTACCGGTTAACCTACACTGCATTGCGGCCTATGAAATCAGTTTACGCATTACTTTAAACTGAACACTATGTTGAATTTCAAACAATTACATCTTCTCTACGTCCTGATATTTGCGGTGTTGGTGGTGAGTTGTCAGGACAAGGATGTCACTCCCGCCGTCGCAAAAATCGATTCTACTACCGCGGCGGATTATCCTGAGATAAACAGCTGGCTTTACGATGTGATGGACGACGCATATTTCTGGTACAAAAACCTGCCGGACGAAAGCACGCTCGATAACACCATTGATCCTCACGACTATTTTGAAAAACTCGTCTATCAGCGCACTACCGTCGACCGGTTCTCGATGGTTACCGACGATATCGATGCCCTGCAGAACGAATTCAACGGTATCAGCAAAATTTTTGGAATCAGCTATTCATTGTCCTACATCGATAACGGCAAGTCGAACATAGCCGCTTTCCTGAACTACGTGGTAAAAAACAGCCCGGCCGAGGCGGCAGGCTTGAAACGCGGAGATATTCTCATGAAGGTGAATGGCACGCAGCTCACATCCGGCAACTACACATCACTCCTCAGCAGTAATGAAACCGCCACTTTTACATTGGGAGAAGTTTCCGGCACTAACATCGTGGCAAGCAGCCAGACCATTACCATGACCAAAGCCGAGGTAAGCGAAGACCCCGTTCTTTTCTCGACGATTATTTCAAAACCGACCTACGGTAAAACAATCGGCTACCTCGTTTACACGCAATTCGTGCCTGGTACGGAAACCGATGAATCGAAATATGACAATGAGCTGCGCCAGATATTTGCAGATTTTAAAAGCAAAGGTGTAAATGAACTGGTGCTCGACCTGCGCTTCAATCCCGGCGGTTATATCAGTTCGGCCGAAACGCTCGCCTCACTGATTGGGACTGGTGTTTCGAATTCCAAAATCTTTTACAAAGAGCAATGGAACGACAAATACACTGCTTACTGGCAAAAAACGCAGGGAGCTGATGCATTGGACTACACTTTTCTGAACGAAGCAAACAATATCGGTAGCACATTGAGCCGTGTGTTTGTACTCACTTCCAATGGTACGGCATCTGCCAGCGAATTAGTTATCAATGGGTTAAAGCCTTATATGAGCGTAATCAAGATCGGAGAGCATACTGCCGGTAAAAACCTGTTCGGTTCACTGATCAGTGATGACCAGGAACGGTGGAAATGGGGCGCGTACATTATGCTCGGGCAAACCGCCAATGCCAACGGCGAGTCGGATTACGGCACAGTCAACGGGATGACGCCTGACTACGAGGTGGAGGATTCCACGGTACCCTACCTGCCTTTTGGCGATGAAAATGAAACGCTGCTTCGCAAAGCTCTGGACGTAATGGGCATTCCCGCCCCGACCGGACTACGCCTAACCGCGACGAAGAGCGTCGACAGCTTCCGCAAGATGGTTCATGACGACCTCAAAACGAAGGACAATCTTATGATCCGCCGCGGAAACGTAAGAGCAATCCCTTAATAACTCTCACATACATATTGTTCACTGGACCGGGCCTGCACTTGCGGGTTCGGTCCGTTTTGTGTCCGTTCCATCAAAAAAGCAGCTGACCGGCATCGTTTTAGTTGTATTTACCGTAATTTTGAATCCCAATTTTTGACTCACGTTCGGTATGCAGGCAACGATATGAAGTTGAGCGCTTTATATATCTTCTTTTTTTTCTGCTCTTTCGTGCCTCTTGCCCAGGCGCAGACCGGCAAACACACCTATCGTTTTAGAAACGAATTCACTGTGGCGCAACCGGAATGCGGCCCCGACCTTGTACAGGTAAAATCGGCGGGTTCATGCAGCGCCGGAAGTTCAGGCGGCAGGTCCGTCGTAGAAGTTCTTCCTTGCGGCGAGCGACGGGCTGTATATCACAATAACATGAACTGGGGTTTAATGTACCCCAATACCGACGGCCTCGTTTCCGAATCCTACACCATCCAGCTCTACCTGAAAGTGACCGACTGGGGACAAGGCCGGGCCAGAATCATCGATTTTTCGAATGGCACCCGCGATGAAGGTGTTTATTTCAAAACTACTCCCGGAAGTACCAGCCATTGTCTGGATTTATCTCCAAACGGCATTATCGGGGAATGCCCTTATTTTGATTCCTCCACTTATTACTTACTGACTTTTACACGTGACGGCACCACGGGAAGAATGGATATTTATGTCGGCAACAATCTTTTTGTCAGCTTCATCGATGCCAATAAGAACTACGCGGGCAAACCGGGCGTTCCGATTTACTTTTTTCGGGATGATAGCGTAGCCCCTTGTGAATCGGGAGAGACGAACATTGCCTACCTGTCTTTTCGTCGTGAGTATTTCCCGCAAGCCGCGGTCAATAAATCGGCTTCGGAAATCTGCTTTGAGGCCAACATCAACTCGTACGCGGACTTTTCCATTTCTCCGAGCGCGGTTTGCGATCCATCAACAAACATCGAGGTAAAATACACGGGCTCCATTCCAGCATCAGGCACTGGCTACGATTTCAAATGGGATTGGGATGGAGCACAAGTTATTTCGGGCTCCGGAATGGGCCCTTACCTATTGAAATGGCCTGCGGGCGGCGGCGCTAAGAATATCACTCTGGCCGTCACGAACCAGGCTTGTGGTAATACGCTCGAAAATGGCAAACACATTGTGGTCGGTGGCCCTACGCTTACAGCCGAAGCAGTGTCCGGCAGTTGCGATACAGGGACCGACGGCACGATTACGCTAACAGCCGCAGATGGTGTTTCGCCCTACCTATATTCGATCGATTCGGTTAATTTTCAGGCGTCCAACATATTTCATACGCGGGCAGGACATTATAGGGTATTTGTCAAAGACGATAACGGCTGTACCGCCGTGGAAAATGCTAATGTGACGTTTGCCAGCGATATTATCGTCACTACAATGCCGGATACGACCATTTGCACAGGGCAATCGGTTGCGCTGGCTACTACCAGCAACGGCCAGGCGTTTTCGTGGCTGCCGCAAGTCGGACTGGATAATACCAGCATATTAGAGCCAGTGGCCGGCCCTGAGACTACCACGCAATACGTCATTACCGCTACCAGGGGCTTTTGCACCCAAACAGACACCGTGCTCGTCACCGTATCCCCGAAAATCGTGGTAAATGTGACACCTGATGCCCTAGTCGAATACAATGTTCCTTTTCAGCTCAATGCTACTTCACCCCAGATCCGCAACTACGCAGCTGCCACGTTTCTTTGGACACCGGCCATCGGTCTGAACAACGCCAATATTCAAAGTCCGGTCGCTGTTTTACGCGAAAATCAGTCTTATACGGTAGATGTTACATCGGAGTTGGGCTGTAAAGGGTCCGGCGAGGTAAACCTGTCCATTACACGTCAGGAGAGCATTGTCGTGCCAACCGCATTCTCGCCCAATGGCGACGGCCGGAACGAGGTATTGGTACCAGTCTTGAACGACATCGAATCGATCCGGTATTTCCGTGTATACAATCGCTGGGGGCAGGTAGTTTTTTTCACCAACCAGCTCAATACCGGATGGGACGGTACTTTCAATGGCAGCACGGCCAATTCTGGTAACTACGTGTGGGAAATCGAGGGGATATCGGCCAAAGGGAAGGTGATCAGTAAGAAGGGCGCTGTGATGTTGCTGCACTAGCTTTGGCCATCGGCTCTCGGCAGTCGGCTATCGGCAGTCATTTATGAAAAGACCGATGGCTTGACTGCCGAGAGCCGATGTAATTTTTACCGACTTATCCAGCTGAACTCATATTCCAGATCCGGGATGCGGGTGCGGTCGGCGATTCTTCTCAGGCGCGCGGGAAGGGCCATCAGATAGTCTCTTGCTTTTTCCGCTCTTTCATTAATGTCGCGTACAGCACCAATATTCCATTCTTTAAGCAAGTCTTCGAGAATATCGATGTAATCCAGCGTCGTGTACACGCCCAAACGTTGTGCGGCATCCGAGAAGTGTGAAAAGGTATCACCCATTTTTACACCAGTTTCGCGCATGAAATGCGCCGGCATAACGATCTTTTTCTTCATCATATCTTCCAAAGCCAGTATCAGCTCCGATGGGTCGACTTCCAAGATCCGTGTCACGAAGGTCTTGTAGGCTTTCGCATGGCGCATTTCATCGGAAGCGATTACACCGCAGATTTTCGACAAATGCGGGTTCCCGAATTTCTTCGCGAGCGTGGCCGTGCGGCGGTGCGAAACGTTGGTAGCCAGCTCCTGGAATGAAGTATAAATGAAGTTCCGGTAAGGATCACGGTCGGTACCGATATCGAAACCATCGGCGATGAGATATTGTGTGGAAACCTCCATCGCACGCATATTCACACGGCCCGAGAGGTAAAGATACTTATTGAGCAAGTCGCCGTGCCGGTTTTCCTCCGCAGTCCAGGCGCGCACCCATTTCACCCAGCCGGATTCCGGCTCATCAACCTGGTTGATACCGATCACATCCACCAGCCAGGACTCGTAAGTAGGCAACGCCTCTTCCGTAATCGTGTCCCCGATCAGCACGGCAATGTAGTCATAAGGCAAATCGCGGCAACTTTCCTGCAAAAGCTTCACTTCATGTAAAAAATTCTCCCGCGTTGCATCAGGCAGAAAATCAGAAGGTTGCCAGTTTTCCTCGATCGGTTTCAGGTATTCTCCAATCAGCCCGTCAAGGTCTTTGCCTATATGTTTCATTACTTCAAGCCTTTCAGCTGAAAGCGTAATATCCATTGGTATTTCGATTTAAACACTATTGACTATTTTACAAATAACGTGAATTATACGTAAGTTTTGAATGACAATTGTCATTTCGCGTTTTAGAATTTGGAGTAACCAAAACAGATTTAGACTATTTTTGCAAAAAAAATTAGAATGAAAAAAATCCTCGATTACGTTCTGAGTGCCCTCTACCTGATCCATTTTGGCCTTACCCTATTGGTTTTCCACGTAATACAGGTCATCGCATTCAACGTCTTCGGTAAAAAGGCGCACAAAGTGTCGGTCGACTGGCTTAATTTCTCCCTCACATTCGGCCTCTATCTGACCGGTGCGAGTATCAAGCTCAAAAACCTTGCCCAACTACCCGACGATCGGCCGCTTATATTCGTAGCCAACCATCAGAGCAGCTACGATATCTCCCCCATTTACTGGTATATGCGGAAATACAGCCCGCGATTTGTTTCCAAAATAGAGCTCGCAAAAGGCGTTCCGAGCATTTCCTATAACCTGCGCAAAAGCGGCGCCGCCCTGATCAACCGCAAAGATGGCAAGCAAGCCATTACCGAAATCGCGCGTCTCGGCAAACTGATCCACGACGAAAAGGCGTCGGCGATTATTTTCCCGGAAGGCACCCGCACTGCCAGCGGGGAGATGAAGCCCTTCCAGCCAGGCGGTGTGGCTACTCTGCTGAAAAGAGCCCCCGACGCGCTCATCGTGCCCGTGGCCATTAATGGGACAGGCGCATTCAATCCCAAGGGAATTTTTCCCCTGAAATCGTTCGCGAAGCTGAGTTTTACGGTATTACCGGGCATTGAGCCGGCTGGTCGGAAGGCGGA
>DATMSL010000333.1:0-10631 GCA_035565435.1 Dyadobacter sp.
AAAACGTGCGCCGGCGGCTGGACCTGATCTATCCCGGGAAATACAGGCTGGAGACCTGGCACGATGCGGACCGGTTTGTTGTACATTTTGAAGTGGAGCTCGAAACGCTGGCAGCGACTGAAATTGCTCAAATACCTTTAAATCAGTTTGGATAAATGATCAACTGTGTGATAATTGATGATGAGCCGCTGGCACGCGAAGGACTGGCGGATTACGTGAGAGAAGTAGATTTCCTGAAACTGACGGGCGATTGTGAAAATCCCGTGGAGCTCCTGAGCCTGATGGACCGGGAGCCGGTCGATTTGATTTTCCTGGATATTCAAATGCCCAAAATGAGCGGCATCGACTTCCTTAAAATTGTCCAGAACCCGCCGATGGCTATTATTACCACCGCGTATCCAAGTTACGCGCTCGAAGGTTTTCAACTCAACGTGATGGATTATCTGCTTAAACCGATCACTTTCGAGCGTTTTCTCAAATCGGCGGGCAAAGCCAGGGATTATCACAAACTGCTGACGAAATCTACGGTATCGAAGGCCGACGAAGATTACTTTTTTATCAAATGCGGAAGCAAATACGAGAAAATTTTCTTCGACGATATCCTGTACATCGAAGGCCTTCAAAATTACGTCATGATACATACAGGCAAAGGCAAATACATTACGCTGCTCAACCTCAAACACCTCGAACAAAACCTCGATAGCCGGCATTTCATCCGTATCCACAAGTCCTATATTGTCTCAATTGGCAAAATCGAGGGGATCGACGGGAATGAAATCTTTATTCAAAACCATCGAATTCCCATTAGTCGTAACTACCGTGAGCAGGTCATTGAGCAGGTGGTGAACCGGAGGCTAATGGATAAGAACCGGTAGCTCATACAAAAGCGGCAGCACAAAACGTGCTATGAAAGGGACAAAAAACGTTTGATCCGCGTTACCTTTGGAGGGCGGAGCTAAATACTCCGATTCGAGATAAGACAATGGAATTGAGTTCATACAAAGTAAAAAAATCCCAAAGGGTAGTAGCGGTAGTGCTCGCAGCGGCGGCAACCGGCGTTTTTTCAGCATTGGTAGCAGATACCCTCAAAGTGATCACGGAGCATTACGAGGAAGCATTCCTGGAAAATTTGCGGCATAATCGTTACCTAATATTCATTATTCCGCTGATTGGCCTTACCACCATCCATTTACTCCGCTATTTTCTTTTTCATAACAAAGCAAATAAAGGGATCAAGGAGGTGCTGGACACGATCAACAAAAACGCCCACACCTTGCCCGCCTACAAGATTCCCTCGCATTATTTCAATGGCCTGTTGACTGTGATTTTTGGCGGCTCCACGGGGATTGAGGTTTCCACAGTGGTGTCGACCGCCGCTATCGGCGCATTGTCGAGCCGGAAAGTGAGCTATCTGCGTAAGTACCGCACGGATCTCGTGTGCGCGGGCCTGTCCGCAGGCGTGACGGCCCTATTTAATGCACCCGTTGCCGGCTTCCTATTTGCATTTGAGGTGTTTACAAGAAGAAAAAGCAAGCTTCATACAGCAGCCGTGATTACCGCCGTACTCTCCTCTTACCTGATTACCCGGTTCTTCTTCTACAAACAGGTATTCCATTTCAGCGTAACCAACTGGCGTACCGAAGCATTGCCTTACATGGTTTTGCTGGGGATCTTGGCTGGGCTCAACTCGGTCTACCTCACCAAATGCGTGCTGTTTTTCAAGAAATTCTTCGGTTCGCTGCAAAACGACTATATGCGCATTATCGGCGGATCGCTGCTCATTTCGACCTTGATTTTCTTCGTGCCAAATCTTTACGGAGAAGGATATGAGGGCATCAAGCACGTTTTCCGGCATGCCGATGCACCTACATTGGCGGTGGTACTACCGTTACTCGCCGTACTTTTATTGAAGCCGGTCGCAACGTCGGTAACCCTTGGCGCAGGCGGTGATGGGGGCGTTTTTGCACCGAGCTTGTTTATCGGCGCCTTCCTGGGACTGATCGTTTGCGTGGTGCTCAACCATTTTTTTGGCCTCGGCCTTATTCCTGTCAATTTTGTACTGATAGGCATGGCAGCCGTGCTTAGCGGCAGCATTCATGCGCCGTTTACCTCCATTTTTCTGGTATGCGCGCTGGCCGATAACTACATCCTTTTCATCCCGATCGTAGTCGCAAGCCTCGTTTCCAAATGGGTGGCTGCGGCGATCTTTCCGTATTCGGTTTATACTTATCAGGTCAAACATGCATCAGGCGCCGTCGCACACACGGCTACTTTTCCTCAATCACGGCCATAACCAGCGTGGCTGCATTATGTGCGGCGACGTTGTAAAACTGGTCCATATCCGCTTTCGCTTTGCCGTCGGCTTTGTCGCTCAGGCTTCGGATGATCAGGAATGGGGTGTTCTGCTGGTAGCAGGTTTGTGCGATGGCCGCGCCTTCCATTTCAGTGGCGGCCGCATTCAGGTCTTTCAGTAACCGTTGCGTGGTTTTTTCGGATGAAACAAACTGGTCGCCGGTGACTATAATGCCTTTTTTTACAGCCGGGACAAAGCTGCCGTTGTCGCGTTCTACCTTCGCCAGTTTGAGATTTTTGGAAACCGAAAGCGCTCTGGAGATCAATGCGGAGTCGCAATGAAATTTAAGCGGATTCTCTTTTTGGGTAAAGGGGTTTTTGGTGGCCCAGTAGTGCATTCCGCCGTCGTCGATCTGCCCGAAATCGTGGTAGGCGATCTGCGTCCCGATCACCAGATCGCCCGGCTCCAGTGCCGGATCTACTCCCCCTGCAATCCCTGAAAACACGATCTCGCGGGGTTTGAAATGCTGGATCATCATTGCAGTCGTAATGGCAGCATTCACTTTTCCGACGCCGGTCTCTGCAAGTACTACACGCCTGCCACGCAGGTCACCGGTAATGAACCGGATCTGACTGATGATGGTATCTTTTTTCTGTGCCATCTCGCTTTCCAACAATACCAGTTCAGGCGGGAATGCGCCGAGAATACCGGTAATGCTTTGGGATTTTACAGAAAGAGCGATGAGTAGAAAGAGGAATGTGAGTAGTGAGTTTTTCTTCATGTTGAGTTTAAAAAATCAGCGCCAGAATGGCGAAAATATCAATGATAATCAGGGCGATACTAATGTCACGGGCCCTTCCGGTGAGCAATTTCAGGGCAGTCCAGCTGAGGAATCCCCAGATAATACCCTGCGTGATGGAATAGGTAAATGGGATCAGTACCATGGCCAGGAATGCCGGAAACGCTTCCGATAGGTCATTCCAGTTAATGCGGATCACGGGTTTCATCATAAAAACACCCACCAGCACCAGCGCAGGTGCCGTGGCGATGGAAGGCACCGCGCTCAGCAGCGGCGAAAGGAACAAAAATGGCAGGAATAAAATGGCACCGGTAACAGCGGTAAGGCCCGTTTTACCTCCTTGCTCGATTCCTACGGCCGATTCGATATAAGCGGTCCCCGGACTGCTGCCCGTGAGCCCTGCGATGGTGGTCGAAACGGCGTCCACCATCAGCGAACGGCGGATGTTACGCGGTTCTCCGTTTTCGTCGAGCAGGTTGGAGGCTTCGGCCAGACCGACGAACGTAGAAAGGCTGTCGAACATATCGGTAAATACGAATGCCAGGATGATCGGTGCCAGGCTCCATTTCAGAGAATTGACGAAATCAAGCTGAAATAGCAGGCTGAAATCGGGTTTCGAAACAATGTGATCGATGGTAATGACGGTCTCCGGCCCGCCCCACCACCGCCCGATCGGCCAAGCGAGCAGGCTGGTAACGACAATGCCGATCAGAATGCTGCCTTTGACATTGCGGATCAGCAGGATAACCGTCACGAGCAGTCCCGCAATGAATGTAAGCGCCGGCGCATTGAGATTCCCGAGGCTGATCATCGTCGCCGGGTTAGGCACAATGAATTTGGCATTGGCGAAACCGATGAGCGTGATAAACAGCCCGATCCCCGCCGCGATGCCGAAACGCAACGGTTTTGGAATGGCCTTCACAATATAGGAGCGGATATTGAATGCAGATAGAATCAGAAAGAATACCCCGGACCAGAATACGGTCCCGAGCGCGACTTGCCAGGAAAGGCCGTCGGTAAGCACGGCGGTGTAGGTGAAAAATGCATTGAGACCCATGCCGGGGGCAACGAGAATGGGGTTGTTCGCGTAAAGTCCCATCATCAGACTGCTGAAAAAAGACACCAGTATCGTGGCCGTAAGCACCGCCGGGAACGGCATGCCGGTTTGGCTGAGGATCGACGGGTTGACGACGATGATATACGCCGTTGCCAGGAATGAGGAAATCCCGGCCAGGATTTCGGTGGAGATCTGCTCTTTGCGAAGCCCGGAGAATAAGGTCATATCGTTCAGGTTTATTTCAAATATATTGATTTAGTTTCAATGGGAAGGCTTTTTCGCGAGCTGTAAGGGATAGAGTGCCGAAAATTGGTCATAAGTAATCCAGTAAGTTGCTATTTTGCATTACTTTAAAAATTGTTCTTTTATCACCTGAACCATACATGCTTAACATTCCAAAGTACCAGGGTAAACGGTGGGGCATCGCTCTGCTGGGCGGTATTACCCTGGCGTCCGTGCTGATGACGGGCTACACCTATACCCGCAATACCGCTTCCGATCGTCCCGATTCGCTGCAACTGGCATCGTTCGTAGAGCCGGGGTTTCCCTACATCTCAACCTCCGTTGACGCCCGCAAGCTGGGAGGCGGTTTCCCGAAAGATAATCAGGCTGCGCGCACACTCGCATTGCAGTTGGGCGACAGCGCCTATGCGTGCTTCGATACCGATATGCTTCGCTGGTCGGTGGCCTGGACGGGCAAGTTTCTGCCGATGGTACTGATGGCGCAGGTTTCGTACAAAGATTTTTTCAACAAAAACAATAACATAGCCACAGTTCCGGGCTCGCCTGTGCTCGCGACAGGCGCCTATGCGGGATGGTCAACAGGCAAGCCCCAGTACCGTACCGATCAGTCACTACCACCAGCCTGGAAGCCGCTTCCAGCCGAACAGGGGCGCTACAACGGTGTGTATGTTTACGGAAAACAATCCATACTCGATTATTCGATAGGAAAGGCGCGTATTTATGAACTGCCGGGAAGCGCCAAATTCGATGGCGGCGTGGCATTTACCCGCACAATACAGGCGGGCGATGTTTCTACTGAGCTATTCCTGACTGCCGCTGAAATTGATAATGCTACCGGCAGTGAAGTAAAAGGC
Source organism: Dyadobacter sp. (assembly GCA_035565435.1). GTDB lineage: Bacteria > Bacteroidota > Bacteroidia > Cytophagales > Spirosomataceae > Dyadobacter. The sequence goes on from DATMSL010000333.1 coordinate 5,247, forward strand.
CGCATTGCTTACGTGTACCAGGGGGCGAACAAGGACACTGTTACCGCCGTGGCGGTTTTGGGCAGAGGCAAGCCGAACTGGCAGCCCGGTGTGGAGGAAGGGAAATACATTACCGTAAATGTACCGGTAGCAGGCGAAGCGACAGTTGCTATCTGGAAAGGGCTTTCCAGGGATAAAAAGGCATTTGAGAAGTTTGCCAAAACCAAACATGCCCCGCTGCCGGATTTCAAAAAGGGCGGCCCGGCGCTGTGGAAGGAAACGGTGGTGACGCAAGGAAAGCTTGCGCCAGACACTGCCGCGTTCGTGACCGATCAGCTTACATTACCTCTGAATAACCCCTGGAAAAGAAATGTGCGCGTGGCCGATGTAGCTTTTTTTAACGACGGGAGAGCGGCGGTCGTCACTTTCGAAGGGGATGTCTGGACGGTTGAGGGCATTGATAAAAACCTTCAAAATCTGAAATGGCGGCGCTTTGCTTCGGGCCTCCACGAGCCGATGAGCATTGAGATCGTGAAGGAAAATATTTATGTTTTTGACAGAAATGGCATTGTTCATTTTCATGATCTGAACAACGACGGCGTGGCTGACTACTATGAAAACTTTTCGAATGTCATGGGGCAATCGGCTGAGTCGCGCGAGTGGGCGGGTGATCTGGTGACTGCGCCCGATGGCAGTTTTTATATTGCCAAAGGCGGTAGTTTGAGCAATGGTCCCGGTATGACCAAGGTTACTGGTAAGGGTTTCCGCGCAGGTTCGGACCAGAATGGTACTGTTATGAAAATTTCGCTGGATGGGCGCAGTGCCGAGGTCGTAGCAACCGGTTTACGTGGCCCTTACCTGGGAATGCACCCTACCAAGGGCATTCTCACCGCCTCCGATCAGCAGGGGAACTTTGTGCCTTCTACGCCGATTTTTGTGATTCATCAAGGCGATTATTTCGGTGTGGAACCCACGTTGCACCGCAAAGATAATCCGGAAATAACACCGCCATTGACATGGATTCCTCACAGCGTCGATCGTTCCGCGATCAGCCAGGTTTGGGCTACCAGTTCCAAAATGGGGCCATTGAATGATAACCTTATTCACTTTTCTTTCGGCAGGCCCGGCTTATTCCGCGTGCTGATCGACAGTACTACCAGCGTTGTGCAGGGCGGTGTATCTGTCATTAATGCCAACTATCCCGCACCCACTTCGAAAGGGGCGATGAACCCGGTGGACGAGCAATTGTATGTAGCTGGTTTCAATTTATGGGGATCCAGTTCGAACGGTATCAGTGCATTGCTGAGGCTCCGCTACACCGGCAAGCCGAGCTATTTGCCCAACCATTTCAGGGCAGGTAAGCAGGGGATTGTGCTGCGTTTCGATTCGCCGCTGGATAAAACCGCAGCCAGCGATCCGAAAAACTTTGAAGTAAAGAGATGGAATTACAAGCGCACCGAAGAATATGGTTCGGGGCATTTCAAGCTCGACGGCTCGACTGGCCAGGAAATCATGCACGTGGCGGCATCTTATTTGTCAGCCGATCGTAAAAGTGTGCTGCTGCTGGTGCCCGAAATGACCGATGTAATGCAGATGGAGGTAACCTACCATTTGCAGGCAGCAGACGGTAAAAAGGTAAACGACCAGTTTTGGTTTACCATTAACCAGTCAACAGACGTGGATTTGAAGGGTTTCGAAGGTGTTGATCTCGCATTGCTGACTGCAAAACGTCCCGAGGCCCCAGCCGTAGCCGTGGCAGAAACGGCGGCTTCGGCTGAAAAGGGTCGTGAAATATTCCAGAAAATGGCCTGCGCCGGTTGTCATTCCGAAGGTACCCGTACAAAAGGCATGTACGGCCCGCCGTTTCAAAACCTGTACAAATCGGAGCGTACTTTTGACGACGGCACAAAGGTAATCGCCGACGAAGCATACCTACGTGAATCGATCCTGACACCTTCCAAACGCATTATTAAAGGTTATAATGAAGAAATGCCGTCGTTCGTAGGCGTGCTTTCTGATAACGATATCGAATCGGTGATTTTGTTTATCAAATCACTTTCGGGGAAATAGCGGTCGGCTATGAAATTTCATCGAGACTGAACGGAAGCCGGCGAATGCGCCGGCCCGTGAGGTCGAAAATGGCATTGGCAAGGGCCGGGGCAAACGGAGGCAGCCCCGACTCACCCACGCCGCCGGGTTTCTCGTCGTTTTCCATAATACGCACTTCAATTGGAGGGATATCCGAAATGCGCGGCATGGGGTAGGTGTCGAAATTTTCCTGAACAGCTTTCCCATCTTTGAATGTGGTTGCATGGATCGTGGCTGCGCCGAGCGCCATCACGATACTGCCTTCTACCTGTGCACGTATGATGTCGGGGTTGACGTACCACCCGCAATCCATCAGCGCTATCACTTTTTCGATCCTGATTTTCCCTTCCGCATTCCGCATCACTTTCACCGCATGGCCGCAAATGCCGGTGAAGCATTCCGTAAACGCAACGCCCCAACCCTGGTTTTTGCCACGGGATTGCCAGGCGGTCAGTTCCGTCATCCGGTCGATCAATGCCTGATAACGCGGATCAGGCAAATGTGCCCGCCGGAATGCCATCGGATCCTTACCCGCCAAATGGGCCATTTCATCGATAAAGCTCTCACATGCGAACCCATGCGTGGACGCGTACACAGAGCGCCACCACATCACCGGTATAGGTGAGTGTATGCCCACACCTCCGAAACTGTAATGCGGGATCCCCAGTCGGTAGGGGTGCAATAATCCCTCGAAATCGCCTGTGTTGTAGCTGGCTGCGCCCGGCGGGCCTGGCGGAGTCGGCGACCATTCCCGGCCGATCCATTGGGTAGCGGTGTTGGCTTGAAAGGCTTTGATACGGCCCTGGGCGTCCAGGCCACCTTTCAATGAGTAGAACGCACCGGGGCGGAATGGGCCCGAGGTCATGTCGTCTTCGCGCGTCCATACTACCTGCACGGGTGCTTGTATTGCTTTGGAAATCAATGCGGCCTCGAAAGGATAGTCGGGGAAAGCTTTTCTGCCGAAACCGCCTCCGAGGAAGGTCATATGCACAGTTACTTGATCAATGGGTATGTTAAATCGTTGGCTTAAATCGGCCTGTATCCAGCTGGCTTCCTGTATCGGCCCCCATATCTGGATGCTGTCGGCACGGACGTCGGCAATGCAATTGAGGGGTTCCATGCAGCTGTGTGACTGGTAGGGCGTTTCATACGATGCTTCCAACTTTTGGGGACACTGCTCATACTCGGTTTCGAATCGGGGATGGCTGCCAATCTTTTGAAGGTTTCCCCGCATTTGATTTTCGAGCGATGTGGTGTCGGGAAGCTCAAAATCAGGATCATTCCAATTCACTTTTAATACCTTCCGCCCCTGCATCGCCGCCCAAAGTGAATCGGCAACGACGGCAACACCTTCGCAGTATTGGGAAAAAACAGGTCTTTTTACCTTGAAAACATGCGAAACGCCCGACACTTTTCGCGTTTCCGAATCGTCGAAGCTCTTCACAGTGTCTCTGAACCGCTTGCTGCGCTCAATGACGGCATATTTCATTCCCGGTAGTTTTTTGTCCAGGCCGAATACGGCGGTGCCATTCGTTTTCAATGGGATATCCTTTCGAGGTGCGGGCTTACCAATGATTTTATACTCAGAACGCTTTTTCAGAATGACTTCTGACGGCGGTTTGAGTTTCGCGGCTTTTTCTACTAATGCGCCGTAAGCCAATTTCTCCTGAGTTTTCCGGTTGACAACCGTGCCGTTTTCGGCATAGCAATCATTTTTCGAAGCACTCCATTCGGCAGCGGCTGTTTCAATCAGCATCTCACGTGCGCAGGCGCCTGCGCGCAGAAGCCGGGGTGCCCATCCGCGGATGGAAAAGCTGCCCTCCTGCGGCTGCGGGCCGTATTTCGAAGGGTTAGCGGGCGCAAAAACGATTTCGACATCGTCCAGTACCACTTCCAACTCTTCAGCGAGCATTTGAGGAAGTGCCTGAAAGGTCCCCTGGCCCATTTCGGACCGGTTGCACACCAGGGTCACTTTACCAATGGAGCTTATCGAAATCCAGGACATCAATTCTGTGCCCTGCAAGGCTGCGTCGGATATGGGGTTGATAATCCATGAAGCCGCTTGCCCGTTCACAGGCATATACGCAGCGAGCGTTAGCGCCGCACCCGACTGTGCTGCCTGAAGAAGAAAATTACGGCGGGAAATACCCTGTGACTTCATGGCGTCGGTCAATGAGAATAGTTGGCAGCCGTTTTAATGGCCTTGCGAATGCGCGGATAGGTTCCGCAGCGGCAAATGTTGCCGTTCATAGCAGCGTTTATGGCCTCGTCGTCGGGGTTGGCGTTACCCGCTAACAACGCTACCGCGGACATGATTTGCCCACTTTGGCAGTAACCGCATTGCGGCACTTGCTCGGCGATCCACGCACGCTGCACCGGATGAGAATTATCCTCCGAAAGTCCCTCAATGGTTGTTACCGGTTGTTCGCCCACAGCTGATACAGGAAAAGAGCAAGATCGCACTGGCGCGCCGTTTAAATGCACTGTGCAAGCTCCGCACTGTGCAATACCGCAGCCATATTTGGTCCCTGTAAGCCCGATCAAATCGCGAATGACCCAAAGCAACGGCATTTGCTCGTCAGCTTCGACAGTATAGGCTTTACCGTTCACAGATAACTGGTAGGAAGGCATAGGCGGTTCGGTTGAAAGTTTTGTATGCCTCGAATGTAAAGCGGCTACGTACCGACCGCAAATCGGATTGACGAGGTGTTGGTTTGGAGGGATAAAATGCGGGTTTCCGATAATTCTTTACTGCCGGTTGTACATTGTATTACGGGAAAGGGACTTGTGGGTGATAAGTTGGGCTATTTGCAAAATACCGTTCTGATTTCGTTGGAAATGGTCTGAGGGGACGTAAGTATGGCGCTTGATAATCAGCTACTGCCGATTGGACATCGGATTGTTTTGTAATAGTTACATGAGTACAAATTGAGAAGAAATTAAAACTCTTCTCAACATGAATGCAGCATTTTGCGAAAGTATTCTGAACGGTAAACAGGTAATGTTTTGGTTTACTAGTATGGGCAAGGCATCCATAATTAAGGCAATATTGTTCTGGCCTACCAGTGAACCGAATACTTATGAAATGTTACTGGGAGATTTGAATCCGGATGGCTCGATTGATTTGGAAATGAGAAGCAACAATGACGACACCGAAAAGGTATTGTCTGTTGCTGCCAAGTCAATAGCTTTTTTCCTGAGCGATCACCCGGAGGCAAAGGTTGTGATTGAAGCGAGCACGGATGCTCGGACGCGTCTTTATCAGATTACTATTGGAAGAGAGATGGAGGACCTGGGCGAATACGTGGAAGTTTGTGG
>DATMSL010000334.1:0-6426 GCA_035565435.1 Dyadobacter sp.
ATATACCGATTGGTATATTTTAAACTGAAAAACAATGAAAACTTCTGGAAATACAATCCTTATCACCGGCGGAAGTGCCGGTATTGGTCTCGAATTCGCAAAAGCATTTGCCGCAAAAGGCAATCACGTAATCATCACCGGTCGCAATGAAGAGCGTTTGCAAAAAGCGGCGGCGCAACTGAAGAATGTGACACCGATCGTTTACGATGTGGTTGATCAGCAGGCTACGGACGAGCTCGTTGCCCGCCTCGAAGCCGAATTCCCTGCCTTGAATGTGGTGATTAACAATGCCGGTAAGGCCGCTTATTATCATCTGGACGGTGATCAGGACGCTGCAACATTGGCCGAAGAGGAGATCACTACCAATTACCTTGCCATTATCCGTCTGAACCAGAAGTTGCTGCCGCTGCTCAAAAAGGCAAACGAAGGAGCAATCGTAACCGTTTCCAGTATCGCGGGTCTGGTGCCGAACCACTTCCTGCCGACCTACGCCGCAAGTAAGGCTGCATTGCACTCCTACACGCAATCACTGCGTATTGCGTTGGGCAAATCCACCAACATCAAGGTGTTCGAGATCCTTCCTCCGCTAGTGGATACGGAGTTTTCAGCTGAAATCGGTGGCGCTACGAATGGTATCCCTGCCAAACAGGTAGCCGATGAACTTGTGGAAGCATTTGAAAACAATACCTATGAAATCCTCACAGGGCGTACTGCCGATGTTTTCAACCTCTTTTTGAGTAACCCGGCGGCCGCTTTGCAAGCGATGAACCCTGGCGTAGACCTCCAAACTGCCTGAAAGCTACGTCTCAAAAAAAGTAACCTTCAATACACAAAAATCACAGCCGATATGAGACAGAAAATCGCTTTTGCCATGATCATGGGGATCGTTACAACAGGGATAATTTCCTTCGCTTTGATCTCCCTAAATATTGGATTTGTTGCCAATTTTTTGGTGATTTGGCTCAAATCTTGGAGCATGTCGTATCTGATCGTCATCCCGGCAATCCTGTTGATTGGGCCGAAGGTGCAGAAACTGGTCGACGATATCTTCAAAGATACACTGACTCAGGAGGTTGACTAACCGCACCTGATGTCCTGGATCAAATAATTAAACTGTATGAAAAGAGTTGTAGTTACCGGCCTGGGGGTTATTTCTCCGCTGGGGAATTCCGTGGAAGAATTCTGGCAAAATATTGTAGATGGTAAAAGCGGTGCTGCTACCATCACTAAAATGGATGTTTCCAAATTCAAAACACAGTTCGGTTGCGAAGTGAGGGACTTCCACCCCGAAGATTATATCGAGAAGAAGGAGCTCAAAAAGTACGACTTGCATACCCAATATGCGATTGCGGCGTCAGATACGGCTATCAAGGACGCAGGACTGGACTTTGCGAATATCGATCTGGAAGACCGCCAGGACATGGGTGTGATCTGGGCGACCGGAAACGGTGGTATGGGCACATTTGAAGATCAGTTACTGGAATTCCACGCATCAGGCGGGATCCCGCGTTTCAGCCCGTTCTTCATTCCCAAAATGATTGTGGATATTGCCGCAGGCGTAATCTCGATCCGCCACAAGTTGCATGGACCTAACTATTGTACCGTTTCGGCCTGCGCTTCCTCGAATACGGCGTTGATCAGTGCATTCGACACAATCCGTATGGGTAAGGCCAAATTGATGGTGGCAGGTGGTTCCGAAGCTGCGATTATCTACTCGGCATTGGGTGGTTTCAGCGCGGCTCAGGCACTTTCGAAAAGAAATGATGATCCTGCAACGGCTTCAAGGCCATTCGATAAAGATCGCGATGGTTTTGTAATGGGCGAGGGTGCTGCGGCATTGATCCTCGAAGATTTGGAATATGCCAAGGCGAGAGGTGCCAAAATATATGCGGAAATCGTCGGTGGCGGAATGGCTGCGGATGCTTATCACCTCACCGGTACACCTCCGGACGGTATGGGTGCAGCATTGGGTATGAGAAAAGCCCTGGCCGAAGCTGGCATTACACCCGACAAGATCGACTACGTGAATGCACACGCGACATCTACCGGGCTGGGCGATATGAGCGAGCTGCAAGGGATGAAGACCGTATTTGGCGACCATCCGGTGGCGATCAGTGCTACTAAGTCGATGACCGGCCATTTGCTGGGTGCGGCGGGAGCGCTGGAAAGTATCGTTTGTGCTTTGGCAGTGAAGAACGACGTCATTCCTGGTACCATTAATACCGAGAACCTTGATGAGGCGATTCCCGAAGGCATGAATATCGTGCTGGGCAAGTCGCTGAACCAGACTGTGAATTATGCGCTGAATAACACCTTCGGTTTCGGAGGGCACACAGCGACTTCCATATTCAAAAAATATACGGAGTAGGGCATTGCCTTACTCCGTGATTTCCGAAAGGACTTCTACGACCCCGTTTTCATCGTTGCTTTTGGCGATGAAACGGGCTATTTTTTTGATATCCGGATGGGCATTCGCCATTGCGTAGGAATAATGCGCCTTTTCGAGCATTTCGAGGTCGTTGAGATAATCCCCGAAAACCATCGTTTGCTCGGCGGTAACTTTGAATTTTTCCTGCAAAACCTCCATTGCTCGGCCCTTATTGGCCTTTTTATGCGAAATATCCAGCCAGATCGGCCCAGAAACTTTCACTTGCAGATCTTTCTCATACTTTTTGTAATGCGGATAGCTGTTCACTTCGGAGCCTGCCAGGTCGCATAATGTGAATTTGAGAAATTGATCGTCGGTGATTTCGAGCAGGTCGGGCACTACCTCATATCTTTCAAAATACAGTTTGAGGTGATTGATGAACTCCTCGTCGTCATTCTCGACATAAGCCTTTTTCTTCCCGCAGATGATCGGGTAGGTATTTTTGATCTTTCTTGAAATCAATATCAGTTCGCGGGTAATCTCCGGGTCGATCGCCTGAATGTGGATTTCCTCGTCTTTGAAAACCACATAACTCCCATTCTCGGCAGCGAAGATGACCTCATCCTTGACGGCATCGAGGGTTTTGGCGAGGTTGAAATATTGACGACCGCTGGCTGCGACGAAAATGATGCCGTGGTTTTTGAGCTTTCTGAAAACAGGGAAAAAAGATTCGTGGATTTCGTGTTTGGAATTCAAAAGCGTACCGTCCATATCGGTAGCCACCAGCCGGATGTCGGAAAATGTCATACTTGATTAAATATTGCCTTACTAATCAAGCCAAATAAGCCGACTATGGTTCCTCTTTTACTGCTTTTTTAGAATATTCGGTACTGTACACCCACACGCCAGACGCGCATGTGAAGTTCGGTAGGGCCGCCTGCCCAGCCGTTGAGCCAGTTCGTCATCCCGTGCGCGTAGCTAACTGCCAACCCGAGCCGTTTGCCGGATATTTTTGCTTCTATCCTGGGGCGGAAGTCCAGTCCGTCGCCCAGGCCGCTGTGATCCGTATATTGGTCCTTATCAAATACTTCCTTGACCACCAGCCTGCTGGAACTGCCCAGGCCTATGCCGAAATCGGCACCTCCGCGAACCGAGAGGCTAAGGTTTTCGTCCAACGGAAAATTATACCCCGCACTTGGAAAAATGTTGATGAAATGACTGCGCGTGATGTTATAAGCGTTTTCGGTAGCGAAAATCATGTCGTCGACCTGGAAGTTTTCAATATTAATGCGCGTCCGTAAATTTTCGTAACCGGTTTCTAGCGCCAGCAGGAAATGATTTTTGAATTCATGCTGCACCGCCACGCTCGCGCCGTAGGTGGTGGCAGGCACACTGCCCAGGTAACTCGACGCACGGCCTTCACAATTGCAGAAAGGGCCTCCTGTACTGGATGTAGTCGTTTTGCTAGCGCTAGGGCCTGTGAATTGCGACACGCCGCTGTTCAGTCCCGCGGAAAATGTGGTCCTTTGCGCAAAACTTAGCTGACAGATGAACAGGAAAGGAAGGATGGAGAGAATTTTCATAAATCTGGGTTTTTGGGAAATGGAAACTGTCTGGTTGACACGATAGGTTAACCAACGGTTGCATAGTGAAGTAGTTAAATTTCAATGGGAAATATCCCTTCACGACGAACCTGCACGAACCCGACTATATTTTTTGCTGTTTCGGGAATACGATCTACACCACATCGACAGCCTGATGAAATTTTCAAAGTACTACCTTACCGCATTTGTTTCATTTCTGATATGGGGCTTTTTCAGCCTGGCTCTCAAACCATTGAAAGGATATCCGTCGCTTGATATCCTCTTTTACCGCGTGTTCATGTGTGCGGCGGTGATGGCGGTGATTAGCTTGTTTGTGCGGGTCAAAGTGCTGAAAGAGAGTGTCGTGGCATTCAGGACAATGCCTGCGAAGCGGAAACGACAGGTCGCGTTCCTGACATTGATCGGCGGGGTATTGCTTACGGCCAACTGGTTTTTCTTCATTTACGTGATGAACCACATCAGCGTCAAGGCCGCTTCGTTCGCCTACCTGGTCTGCCCGATCATGACCACCGTAATCGCCTTTTTTGTACTGGACGAAAAGCTCAGTAAATGGCAGTGGACAGCAGTGATGCTCAGTGTTTTGAGTTGTATTTTGTTGTCATTCAATAATATATCAGATATTCTGTACAGCCTGATCGTCGCGGCTTCGTACGCATTCTATCTCGTAAGCCAGCGCAAGAATGCGGGTATCGACAAGTTCCTGGTGCTCACGATCCAGATCGTGTTCTCGGCATTGCTGCTGTTGCCTTTTTACCCGAAATACAGCGCAGCGCTGCCAACGGAGGCCTCATTTTACATCCTTATCACGCTGATAGCGATCGTTTTTACCATCATTCCGCTCTTCATGAATCTGTATGCATTGCAGGGAGTAACATCCTCGACAATGGGCATTCTGTTGTATATCAATCCATTGATGAACTTCGCGATCGCATTGTTCTACTTTCATGAGCCGATTAATTCGATGCAGATCACTGCTTACTCACTGATCCTGCTGTCGATCCTTATTTTCAACGAGCGGTTTATTTTCGGCCGGGGACGCGCTGCGGTCGCCTGATTTGCGGTACGCGGCCGAACGGATGAAACGGCCAAAGTAGAAGCTTTCAAATGTCAGGAAGTAGTCATTATTGGCAAAATGCCGTGACATGTCAGGGAGTTGGTCCGCTTCCACGTGACTGATATTTTTGAAGAAAATATACATGGACCTCAACAGAGCTTTTTGCCAGATGCGACTAAGGTTTTGATCAATGTGAAAGTCGGTGAATAGCCATAATGCGCCACTTTTGAGCATTTTATCCAACTTTTCGAAAACCTCGTGCGCACGTTCGCGACTGAAATTATCGAAAAGGAATGGCGTCATGACCACGTCATATTGCGCCGGCGCTGCGTAATCTTCGATACCTGCATGAACGAATGTGACCCGATTGCCCTTGAAATCTCTTTTCCTGGCCAGGTCCAGCATATTGGACGAGATTTCGACATAATCGATGGCTAATCCGAAGGAACAGCGTTTTGCAATTTCCTCTAATATCCAACCCGTTCCCCCGCCTACGATCAGCACACGTGCGGGAGAGGTTATAAATGGCAGCAATACCTGCTGCGCGCGGACGATCGATTTGCCGAATATCAGTCTGCTAAGCCTGTCATAGTTCGAAGCGATGCGGTCATAATTGTTCAGCATAGCTAATGCAGGTTTTGATGTGCAAAAAAACTGCCCGCGATCCCGCATAGTGCTTTAACCAGCAACAGCCCGTCGATCACGATGAGGTAAAACAAAATACTTTGCCGCTTCTGGAGCGAAAACGCGACCACCAGCAGGCACACAAAAGGCACCATATTGAACAGTATCGTCGGAATGCCGAAGTCCTGGTAAATGGCAAATGTCAGAAAAGAAACCAGGCCGACGAGCAAAAGCGGTACGAGCACGGCGTAGATGGTCCTCCGAAGCCCCATTCTCACGGCAAATGTTTTCAATTCAATATTCGCATCGTCCTCATAGTCCTTCATATCGAACATAATGGCGTTGACGGTGCAGAACATCCAGTTTTTAGTAAAAAGCCAGAGCATCAGCAAGGGCTCAGCGACGGCTATGCCCCGTTCGATCCGCAGGGCCGCGATTGGAAAAAGATTGACGCATCCAGCCCACACAAACCCGATCACAAACGCTTTCAGCCATCCGGTGTGACGTAGGTTAAATGAAATGAGGGATTTGGGCAGTAAACCATAATACAGGATCGCGGCAAGCGGCACAACCGATAAAACCAGCCAATAATAAAATGGCAAATGCACGATCGCATTGAAGTTTTCAACCAGATACCAGGCTGCCAGCAACGCGCAAATACTAAACAGGAATACCTGGCTCACCCGCACGAACCGGTAATGCTGCCGGTACCATTCGGTCCTGGGATTGGCGGATACTTTCGGGATAACCGGCCCCGAATAGGCGATCGTGTAATA
>DATMSL010000335.1:0-2816 GCA_035565435.1 Dyadobacter sp.
GTCGGCTGTCAGGAAATTTATCACCCGCTGATGCCGGGTATCATCTTTGAAAAGCACTCCATGTACCACTTAAAGAATCCAGTTCGCAGCAGCCCTGACCGCTTACAACACATTGCTTGCACCTTAAAGCTTAAAGCTTACAGCTTAAAGTATATAGCCTATGGCTTACAGCTTACAGCTTACAGTCTCTTACTATCCCTGCTCACCAATTTCAATACCAGTGCCCAGCATAGCAAACTGGTCAACGAGCCGGTCGATATCAGCGGCGATTTCCGGGATTTTTCCAATACCATTTTCTTTGCCGACAGCCTTGCGGCATTCGACCCGGCTATTGGTGCGGGGAAGATCAAATGGAAAAGAAATGAACCGTTTTCGGCTCACAACTTCAATAACTCGATGCTGAGCTACAAGCGCTCATTCAGCAATGAGTTTCCGTCCATTGAATATGCCCAGGACCCTGTTCTGCCATTCTCCATCGAATTCACTTCTCCGCGTACGGTACGGATACGTGCCAACACGGGTGCGAAGGGGCCAGTGTCGAGCCCGTCGCTCATGCTCTCGGGCGAGCCTGCGAAGGACGCTTCATGGAAGTACAGTAAGATCAGCGGCGGGCATCAGTACACCGGCGCCTACGGGTCGGTGACAATTTATGAAAACCCCTGGAAGATCCTTATCCGCGATGTCAGCGGCAAGGTTTTGACCCAAACCCGCAGCCAGGCCGACGGCAAGGCTTCCTACACGCCTACGTTGCCCTTTTCGTTTGTCCGCAGGGCGTCCGACTATTCGCGCAGTGTGGCGGCGGTGTTTTCCATTTCACCCGACGAGAAGATATTCGGCTGCGGTGAGTCATTTACGCGGCTGGATAAAAACGGGCAGAAACTGGTGCTCTGGACGCACGATCCGAACGGCGTCGAAACACAGACCATGTACAAACCCATTCCATTTTACATGAGCTCGCGCGGCTATGGTATGTTCATGCACACCACATCACCCATTACCTGTGATTTCGGGGCTACTTACGGGGAGTCGAATGCGATGCAGATCGGGGATGAAAACCTTGACCTGTTTGTGTTTCTCGGGCAACCCAAAGACATTCTGGATGCCTACACCGACCTCACTGGTAAGGCTTCCATGCCGCCTCTGTGGTCGTTCGGGCTGTGGATGAGCCGCATTACATACTTTTCGGAACAGGATGGCCGGAACGTAGCCGCCAAACTCCGTCAAAACCGCATTCCATCCGACGTGATCCATTTCGATACCGGCTGGTTTGAAACCGACTGGCGCTGCGATTACCGGTTCGCACCGAGCCGTTTCAAGGATCCGGAAGGGATGATCGCCGATCTGAAAAAGCAGGGATTTCGCACTTCGTTGTGGCAGCTGCCTTATTTTGTACCTAAAAATGAGCTGTATCCTGAAATCGTGGTAAACGGGCTCGCAGTTAAGAATGCCAACGGAACGTTGCCTTATGAGGACGCAGTACTTGATTTTTCAAACCCGAATACGGTTAAATGGTACGAAGATAAAATAACCGGGTTACTCAAACTCGGTGTTTCGGCCATTAAGGTCGATTTTGGAGAGGCAGCGCCGTTATCGGGCATTTACGCGTCGGGACGAACCGGTTTTTATGAGCATAATCTCTATCCGCTGAGATATAACAAGATCGTCTCCGAATTGACCCGCAAAATAACCGGAGATAATATCATATGGGCGCGCAGCACGTGGGCCGGTAGCCAGCGTTACCCGATCCATTGGGGAGGCGACGCCGAAACGACCAACAAAGGCATGGAAGCGCAGCTGCGCGGTGGTTTGTCACTCGGACTCTCCGGTTTTACGTTTTGGAGCCACGATATCGGCGGGTTTACCATGAAAACGCCGGAAGATCTTTATCGTCGCTGGTTGCCGATGGGGCTACTCGCCTCGCACACCCGTACCCATGGGCAAGCACCCAAGGAGCCGTGGGAATATGGCGAGGACTTTCAAACCTATTTCAGAAAAGCCGTAGAGATGAAGTACAAGCTCATGCCCTACATTTATACCCAATCGAAACTCGCATCGGAGAAAGGTTTGCCGATGGTGCGCGCGTTGCTCGTCGAATTTCCCGACGACGCAGGAGCGTGGCTGGTGGATAATGCATACATGCTGGGCTCGGACCTACTCGTTGCACCGCTTTTTGAAAACGGCAAAACGCGCAGCGTGTATCTGCCGAAAGGGAATTGGACCGATTACCAGACCGGTAAAACTTACGCAAGTGGCTGGCACGAAATCGCCGCCGGGGATTTGGATGTGGTAATCATGGTGCGCCAGGGAGCAGTGCTTCCGCATGTCGGGGTTGCACAGTCGACGGGCGATATCGACTGGTCACGCATTACATTGATACCTTACGGGGGCGGCGCTACCGCCAAAGTGCAGCTTTTCCTGCCCGGGCAGGAGCGCGTAAAAGAGCTTGTCCTCGCCAAAAAAGGTAGCAGATATGTGGTAAACAGCGATCCGTTCGGAGGAAAAATCAAATGGGAGATCCGTTGAAAAGTATAAGACTTGCATAGAAATCTATAAGCCGGCCGGCCCTGTACCTGCCAACTTTGCATCAATCAATTAAACAAACCAAAATGATGACAAAGACAGTTTTGATTACAGGCGCTTCTTCGGGATTTGGGAAGGCTGCAGCACGCTTATTTCAAAAAAATGGATGGAATGTGATCGCTTCGATGCGGTCGCCAGAGAAAGAAACAGAGCTGGCCGGTCTCGACCGCGTGGCGTTGGTGCGCCTGGACGTGACCGACAGCGCGAGCATTCAAAATGCGGTCGAAGAAGGGATC
>DATMSL010000336.1:0-17984 GCA_035565435.1 Dyadobacter sp.
TCATTCTCCATCATCTGGTTCCAGATGCGGTTTTGGCCTTTAAAAATCTGTTCATCGAAGTTTTTCAGAGGGCCCATTTTCTTGTAAAACTCGTAGGAATCCGGTGTGCCGTATGCGGAATACTGCGGTGAGGCCTTGGGTGTAGGCACCGGCCGCGGCGCGCCGTACGAAGACAGGAATGCAAATGTGCCCATCAGAAAAAATGCGCCGTTATGATGCCGGTCGTCGCCCATGAACCAGTCGGTAACCGGTGCTTGCGGTGAAGCGATTTTCAATGCCGGATGGGCGTCTACCGCCGTCATGGTAGCGTAGTACCCCGGTGCCGAAATGCCCCACGTACCCACCTTGCCATTGTTTCCTTCGATGTTTTGGATGAGCCATTCTATTGTATCGTAAGTGTCCGAGCTTTCATCGATGTCCGTTTTAGCCTTCTTGACAGGGATAAAGGGTCGGTAAGCCTCGAAATCGCCCTCCGACATCAGTTTTCCTCTCACATCCTGGTACACAATAATATAACCCTCCCGCGCAAAGAGCATGCTCGGCCCGAGAGCGGTTTTGTATAAATTTTCGCCGTAGGGCGCCACGCTGTACGGCGTACGATTGAGCAGGATAGGGTAGGTTTTACTTTTTGAAATATCCTTCGGTAAATAAATGGAAGTGAAAAGCTTTACGCCATCGCGCATCGGTATTTGCCGCTCGATTTTGGTGTAATGCTCGCGGATGTAGAGAGAATCTTCTTTTGGGGCGGTTTGCGCGTGTACGTTTGTGCCCGCGAGGATCGCAAAAACAAGGAACAAGGCCAAGTACAGATGTCTTGTGAACCCGTAAAACAAGGAGTGAAGTAAGGTTGTTTTCAAGGCGGTTGCAGGATTAGTTTTAGCCAATTTAATACAAAACACCTTACAATCGCAGCTGAGGGCGTTTTTGGAAGTTTGTAATTTTACCCAAACATTGCCGTTCATCACATCGCTATTGCGGAATCGGAACAGGTACTGTATATTGCATAGTACCTTGTAAAACAATTTTTAGCTATGAAAATGAAATCCATACTGATCTCTCCGATGATCATGCTCGCCATGCTCGTTTCCTGCAATAATGGCGATGTAAGCATTGCCGTAAAGGATGAGGACGACTACTATCGCTTCAAGGCCCAATTCGATGATAACCTGTCGCCTGATGTGAGCGAGTTTCTGAATGAGCACCTTTCGACGGTGCGGATCGATCCCGAAAGGGACTCCAAGATTATCACCGTTTTGCCGGACCAGACCCGATTGACCATTGAATCGTCGCCAGGCGAACTGATGATGTACCTCGATAAGGATGAAAACAGCCGCGATTCCTACCACAGGATCAAGAACCTCTGCGAGGGGGTTAAGGACGTCATTCTGAAACATAACGACAAAAATAGCCGCGTGGAAAACTCCCGTTCAAATTAGACCGATGGTCGAAAATTTTTATTTTTGGTAAACCAACAGATTGGTTACAAATGGTTTCCAAAATGATCAGCGCTTTTTACCACAAACACAGGCAGGAGCTACTCTACGGAGTATCGCTTGCCTTGTTGCTTTTTGTGCTCAGGTGGCTCGAATTGCGGTTCCTGATCATGAACCACATTATCGAAATTTACGTAGGTGCCATTGCATTGCTATTCACCGGCTTGGGTATCTGGCTCGCGCACAAGCTCACTACGCCAAAAGTGGAGACCAGAATCATAGAGCGGGAAGTGTACGTGACCGCGGGCGATGAATTTATCGTCAACGAACCAGAGCGGATCCGGCTGGGTATCAGCCACCGCGAGCTGGAAGTGTTGCAGCTCGTAGCCGAAGGGTTGAGCAACCAGGAAATCGGCGACCGGTTGTTCGTATCGCTCAATACGGTGAAGACGCATTCGTCGCGGATTTTCGAAAAACTCGAAGTCCGGAACCGCACGCAGGCCGTCGAACGCGCAAGGCGCCTCGGACTTATCGGCTGATGCGCGAGTATGGGAACGATGGTGGTCAAGTATGGTCAGGTGTGGTCAAGTTTTGTCAGGTGTGGTCATGTGTAGTCAAGGGTAGTCAGGTGTAGCCATGTGTTGTCAACGTCCCATTAGATTAAAATTTCTAACCATTTCTGACAATTCATAACAACACTTGACTGCGCTCGACCATTCCTGACCATTCATGACAACACCTGACTACACTTGACCATACCTGACAATTCTTGACTATTCCTGACCATCTTGACGATACTTAACCATTCCTGACAATACTTGACTACACATGACTATTCCTGACAATACTTGACAATGCCTGACCAAAAGAGCTGTCGAATGCAAAATCACCCGAAAGTATGACTCTAAAACGGCCAATGCGCTTCAATTTCGCAGTGTAAATCGGATATTTAATCAAATGGTATGAACAGGATCATCGTTATTTGCGGGCTGATTTCGGGTGCACTGGTGTCGACTTTCATGGTTTGCTCGATGGCGGTCTGCTATCGGAAGGAGGCTTTCGAGGGCAATATGCTGCTGGGTTATGCGGCTATGCTGCTGTCGTTTTCTATGGTTTTTGTAGGGATCAAAAACTATCGCGACAAGTACGCCGGCGGCTCGGTTTCCTTTGGGAGAGCATTCAAAATCGGGCTGTACATTACGTTGGTGGCGTCCACGGTGTACGTGATCGTCTGGCTGATCGACTACTATCTTTTTATCCCCGATTTCATGGATAAATACACGGCCCATTTGCTGAGGCAGTTCCAGGCCGAAGGCCCTACGGCTGCTGAACTTGACGCAAAGGTCGTTGAACTGGCCGGATACAAGGAAATGTACCAGAACCCGCTTATGGTTATTCTCTGGACTTATGCAGAGATTTTGCCGGTAGGGCTGGTGGTTACGCTCATTTCAGCATTGATTCTCAAAAAGCCCGGCACGGAGCCGCGGCCGGCTTAGGCGCGGCCGGCCTAGGCGCTGCCGGCGAGGCGCGTAAGGCATAGGCGCGTGAGGTCACCCGCCGGTACATAAAATTTAAAACTAATACTACGAGCAAGGGCTTGTGTTTCAAAGGTTTTTAGCTATAATCGCCTCAAAATCTTTTAGTAAACACAAACCCTTCTCTTTGTGAAAAAATTCTACCTCCTGCTGGTGGCATTGCTGCCGTATGCCGCACTTGCACAATGTCCCACCGACCTCGTTATCAGCGACCAGGCGACGCTCGATAATTTTGTTACGAACAATCCGGGCTGTGTGAACCTGCCAGGGAATCTCACAATAGAAGGTGCTGATATTACGGATATTAGTATGCTTGGCACGCTTACGAGCGTGGGAGGTAGTATGACGGTGCGAAACAACCCGCTGCTGACTACGCTTGCCGGACTGGGGAACGTTACGTCGGTGGGCGCTTCGGTGGAAATATATGGGAATCCGTCATTGGAAAGCCTCTCCGGGCTAGAAGGACTTACTGCTGTGACCGGCAGCATGGTGATCGATTCCAATGTTGTTCTGAAACATGTCGCGGGCATCAAAAACATTGTTTCTGTGAGCGATTCGTTGGTGATCGCGGAGAACGATTCGTTGAAGTCGATCGCTGACCTGACGATTACATCTGTCGGTTCAGTCGTGGAAATATACGATAACCCGGTATTGGAGAGCCTGGCAGGGCTCGAAGGTCTCACCATCGTGCCCGGGGATCTGATTGTGGACGGTAACCTGGTGCTCAAAAACCTGGCCGGGATCGGGAACATCGGTGCGGTGGGCGGTTCGCTGATCATCGGTACCACCGATTCATTGACGTCCATCAACGATCTCACGATTGCTTCGGTCGACAGCTCGATCCGGATTGGATATAATACCAGGCTTACTTCGCTCGCGGGCTTGGAAAGCATTGCTCAGATTCACGGCGACCTTGAAATCACGAATAATTATTCAATCAAGAACCTTACTGGATTGAACGGATTGACTTCGGTCGGTGGTAGTGCCTATGTAGATTTCAATGACAGCCTTCTGAACATGCAGGGCCTTAACCAGTTGGCGTCCATTGGCGGTGAGCTCTTTCTTGAATACGACGTAATGCTCGAGAACCTGGGCGGCCTCGAACAGTTGACTTCTATTGGCAGTCATCTTACCATTGCCGACGCTGACTCCCTGCGGGACATTTCCGCGTTGGGTAACCTGTCGTCTGTTGGCGGAGGTTTCCATTTGTTTGGTAATCTGGTGCTTAAATCGTTGAATGGTTTGCAGCATGTGCCGTCTTTCGGCAACCAAATGGTGATCACGTTTAACCCGGCCTTGGAAAGCCTCGAAGGGCTGAACGGCCTGACGTCTATCGGAAGTCTTGGCGCACAGATTGTCTTCAATTTTTCATTGAAAAACCTCGATGGATTATCTTCTCTCAACACTGTCAATGGCGACCTGATGGTGCTATATAACTTTGCATTATCCAGCCTGTCGGGACTGAGTAACCTGCAAGCACTGGGACCCGAGGGCACGCTGGTAGTGGTGGGCAACGATTCGCTCGCTGATTTACAGGGGTTAAACGGCCTGACGACCGTCTACCGGCTTTTTATAGAAATGAACCCTGGTTTGAAATCGTTGTCGGGTTTGGATAATCTTGCATCTGTAACAGATTCAATGTCAATATCTTTTAATGATAGTCTGACAAACCTCAATGGCCTTGCCGCGTTGCAAAGCATTGGCGGAGGCTTACTGATCACAGAGGACTCGTTGCTGACGAGCCTGGATGGTTTGAGCAGTCTTAATTCCATCGGCGGACCAATCGGCATAACCAATAATGCAGTACTTACGACCTGCGCAACCACCAAATTCTGCGCGATACTGAAAACCAAAACGGCAGACCAGGTGCTGATCGAGAATAACCTCGGGGATTGCGCAACGCGGGAGGCGGTGGATGCAGCTTGTGTTGCGCTACCGGTGACGCTGATCAGCTTTACCGCCAAAAAAGAAGGCGGAACGGCGGTACTCGAATGGTCGACGAGCGCGGAAACAAACAGTGACTATTTTGAAATACAGCATAGCAATGGCAAGTCGTGGGTGATTGTCGGTAAAATGATTGCTGCCGGTGAGAGCGCCGTGGTAAAATCTTACACTTTTACGCATTCCAAGCCGCAGAAAGGCAGCAACCTGTACCGTCTCAAAATGGTTGACCGGGCCGCGGGCAGCGCGGACAAGGCTTTCGCATTCAGCAGCATCCAGGCAGTACGGTTCGATGATCTGCCGGTGCTTGAAATCTATCCGAATCCCGTAGCGGCAAATCTGATCGTTCGTTCAGCGAATGGCGCGATCAAAGAAATTGCATTGTACAACGCCGCTGGCACGTGCGTCGCAGTGAAATCGCCCAACACGACGGACTTAACTGACCCTGCCACGATTGATACGAGCCAGTTGCCGGGTGGAACGTATGTAGCAAAAGTCGCTTATACCGACGGTGCCGTGCATACGGGCAGGTTTGTCAAGAAATAGTCCCTACTGAATCGCCAGTTTTTTGACTGTACTCCTGCCATTAATGCTCACTTTCAGGAAATAAATACCGGTGGTGAGCTGGCTGGGTAGAAATGTGATGGGTGTCTGGTTGATCGTCATTTTCCGGGTATCTAATGTCCTTCCTGAAACATCGGTAAGCGTCAGTTCAGCCACTTGTGTCGTTTGTGCGGCGGTGCGGATTTGCATTTGGCTTGCCGATGATGGATTAGGGATGATCTCAATGTCGAGCGACAGGTTTGGTTCGGTCGCAAGCACAATTTCGAAAAGAGAAATCTGCATGATGGGAGTGTACAACAGTCGTCCGTCAGCTGCTGTCGCAACGACCCGGTAATAATAGCGCGCGTTTACGGGCAACTTAGGGCTTTCGCTATCCTCGAACATGTAATTCTTGTTCTGTTGCGAGTCCGGACCGCCGGGCACCTTTGCTATTTGCGTGAAGTTTTTAGCATCAATAGACCGTTGTACGACGAAATAGGCGAGTTCATTTTCAGCACTCGTTATCCAAGTCAATGTTACCAGGTTCTTTTCGTCCTTCTTTGCAATGAAACTTATGAATGTGGCAGGATCAGGCTTAGGAGCCGGTACTTTTATATGAAAAATATCCTGAATGCAGTTCTGACCATCCTTCACCGTATAATCTGTACTTTCAGCAGGTTTTACGGTGATCGCCCGTGTTTTTGAACCATCACTCCAAAGATAATCACCTACAAACGAGGCTTTCAGCTCGATGGATTGGTCCCGCGCGATTTCCTGCGTTGTTTCCTTATTCACGCCCTTTTCCATCGTGAATTTGTCGCGGATTACGCCGTCTGCTGCGATCCACTTCAAATCCAGCCGGTTGCCTTCCACTTCCAGCATGAGCCCTCCGCCATGTTGGGCGTCGGAATGGTACATGGCTTTGTGCGGAAAGTCGGGCTTCGGATTGCCCAGTTGCCCGCCGGAACCGGCTACCACATACACCGTTCCGCGGCTTTGAGGAGAGTTTTTGATATAGGGGCACGAGTCGTCCGAACCATCGTATCGGGCGGAGGAGGCGTCGATAACGTGTTTGGACGCGTCGAAAGTGTTGCTGTACCCGTAATGCCCGCCCATGAGGCGCGAGCGCTCGTACACGTGACTATGCCCGCAAACGATCAGATCCACTCCCAGGCGTTCGAGAATGCGGATGAAATTTTGGCGGATGGCCGTCATTTCGGGATCGCCATCCGATTCCCGCGAGCCTTTCGAGTAGGGAGGATGGTGCCAGTAAGCTACAACCCAATCCTTATTTTTGTTGGCTGCGAGGTCTTTTTTAATCCATTGTACCTGTCTTCCGAGCGTGTCGTACAGGCGCGTCGCGTTGTCTTCCCGGCCGTACGAATCGAGCGAGAGGAAATGGACATTACCATAGTCGAAAGAATAGAATGCTTCGGTTCCGGAAGGTTCGCCGCCGGCTTCGCCTTGGGTAGGCATCGTGAAAACATCGTAGTAGGGTACCTTATGGTCGTCTTGCCGGGCCGGATTGTCGTTATCGTAGTCGTGGTTGCCGGGTGAGGGAAAGAGCGGATACGTTTTAAGCAGGTTATCCTTATACCTGTTGAAAAAATTGGATTGGTACTCGGCATCCCGACCAAACGAATAGGCATTGTCGCCGAGCAAAAGCCATGCGTTTATGTAGTTGGAGCCGAGATAATCCATCATCCTTGCCCGCACTTCGTCCTGTATGACAGAGTTCGTACCGCAGTCGCCCAGCAGTCCGAAACGATATTTTCCCGGTTTACCAGCCACCGCGGAGGTCTGGAAATAGTTGTGGTCTCCGGTCTGCAAGACTACGCTCTGTGAACCGATTGAATAGTAATAGCGTGTTTCCGCTTGCAGGCCGGTAATCTTCACTTCGTGCTCGGTAACAGGGGTATTGTCGGCAAAAGTCTGCCCGAGCGACTGCGAGCTGCCGCCGATTTTGACGACGGATTCGGAAGGTTTATCGGTACGCCAGCGGATAACGATACTCGTGGGCGTCGCTACCTGAAGATATGGCCCGCGCAGGAGCGTGCCTTGCGCGTGGGCGGCGATGAATGTGAAGAACAGCAGGAAGGCGGGTAAATATGTTTTCATAGACGGTCTGTAAGCGAATGTAAAAAGGCAATGATATCGAACTTTTCCTTGTCCGAAAGATTAAGCGGTATTGCCGGTAACGTCTGGTTAGGAATATCGAGGCCCAGGCCCGCCCCGCCTCCCTTATCGTAAAACTCCATGACTTTTTCGAGGCTTCCCAAAGCACCGTTGTGCATATAGGGAGCTGTTACGGCAGCGTTGCGGACGGTAGGAGTTTTAAATGCCCCGCGATAATAAGGAGTAGGGCGGGCTTCGAAGCGTCCCTGGTCGGGATCCGCCTTCGGATGGAGCAGATCATCCGACGCGGTAGTGCCCAGTATTTCAAACTCCGTGAGCGTGTAAGTGGGCGGGATCAGCCCATTGAAAAGCGGTGCGAAATGGCAGGTGCCGCATTGAGCCTTACCCATAAAAAGATTGAAACCATTCACCTGATGATCAGTGAGCGCTGTTTTATCTCCTGCAATATACCTGTCAAAATCCGAGTTGAATGGCTGCAACGTGCGTACATAGGCGGCAATGGCCTCGTAAATAATCGTATCACTCAAAGTTTTCCGCTTCGGGGATATCTTCCGGATCAGGCCGCGATAGGGGCGTTCTTTCGCCAGTTTCCGTATCACTTCTTCCGGTTTGCCGTTCATTTCGAGGCTGTCGTGAATCACGGTGCGGATCTGCTCTTCCAGCGTTTTGGCACGCCCGTCCCAGAATTGCGCGTGTTGAAATGAACTGTATAATAATGACGCCGCATTCCGCCGTACCGCCTGGCCGGGGTGAATGCCGATACTGCGGGGGAGTCCGTCGGTAAAATGCAGAGCCGGGTTATGGCACGACGCGCAGCTGCGAGTGCCGTTGGACGATAAACGCGTCTCGAAAAACAGTTTTTTCCCTAAATCAGCCAGTTCCGTATCGTTTTTACCATTCCAGCCAAATAAGGTTTGTTTAAATGCGTCCGGACTGAAAACGTTTTTGGCATTGTAATTTAAAATCCGTTTCTCATTGAGTTCCAAGCCCATTCCGGATATCATGCTGCCTAAATGTTCTTGCAAGGGCAATGCAAAATGCGTCAGAAAATGCAGGCGATCGAAGTGATCAAAGTTGCTGTTTTCGGCGAGAGCTGTCTCGGCTGCTGAGAGAATATCACCGACTGCGTGCTTCTGTGAATGTTGAATATAGGGCTTTAAAACAGCATCAATTGTCTGGAGGGAAACAAGCGCCTCGATGATCCCGCTTTTCAGCAAAGGCGCGTCGAACCCGGTGATACTTAGCGTCATGACACGGATCAGTTCGAGGCGCACACTTTCCAGCACCTGCGCGTCGGTGGCTTTGAAATTGTAGAGCAATGCGGGCAGGTCTTCAGCGGAAGTTTCGAGAAACCGGCATTGTTGCAACATCTCCTGCTTATGCAAACCGGGATTATCGAACAACAGCGCTTCGATGTATTGCAGCCCGGCAGGAGCTCCATATTCGAGGTGCGGCTCCTCGATTTCGTTTTTGGGAGGCCGGTTGTAAATACGCGACGAAGTGAAAAAGAAGTAATCCAGGAAAAAGGCTATCCGCTTGTAAGCCAGGCGGGTTTCTTTCAGCTTTTCCTGGGCATGCTCAATGCTCCGGGTATTGGTAGAGTCTATTTTTTCGATCGCCATCCGCATTTCCTCTACCGCAGCTGCAAATGCACGGGCATCAGTACGAAACCGATCCGTACAATTTTCTACGCCGATGGTGCCCGGCTCCGATGCGGCAGCAAGCAGTAACAATGCCATACACAATGCAAGGGCCTTCCGCATCGGACAGAAAAGGGTTTTGAAACTTACGCAAGATACGGAAGAGGTGCCAAATCACGAATTAGCATTAAATTGCCGGCCCTGACCCAATTTTATAATTGCCATGCACGGTTCATTTCCACGGCTCGATATCGGTCCGCTTTCCGAATACCGCGAAGATCATATCATGATCGCACGGTTTTCTGATTACGTTCACGAACATCAAAGCCTTGTTTTTCCGCATCGCCACAGTTTTTACCACCTGGTACTTTTCACCGAAGGCAGCGGCCGGCACACCATTGATTTCCACCATTTTCAGGCTGCGCCTTATCAGATCTATTTCATGATCCCCGGACAAGTACATACCTGGGATTTCGAGGGGGAAATGGAAGGGTACGTGGTCAATTTTTCGGATTCGTTTTTCAAATCCTTCCTGCTGCAACCCGAATACCTCGATTCGTTCTCTTTCCTCGATCAGGACAGCAGTAACAACGTATTGATGCTCACCGAATCGATTCGCACACATATTTGCAGGCTGTTCGAGGAATTGTTGAGCCAGAATGCCCGCGCGACTGCATGGCGCGACGATATGGTGCGCGTTTTACTGCTCCAAATCTTCCTGATCATCGAACAGAGCGATTCGGTAGACCGCAAAAAGAATGCTGAAAAAGGGAAGAATGCGACGGTACGGAACTTTATCCGCCTCATCGACAAGCATTATGATCACCTGAGATTGCCCGGTCAGTATGCCGAAATGCTGAATGTGACGCCTAATCACCTGAATGCATTATGTAAAGAGCACCTGGGAATGCAGGCGGGAGAGCTGATCCGCAGCAGGATCGTTTTGGAGGCAAAGAGGCTGCTGATCAACCTCGATCTGACCGTTTCGGAAATCGCTTACAAACTGAATTTCAACGATAACTCCTACTTTACCAAGTTCTTCCGGAAAGAAACCGGCATGACGCCGGAAGATTTCCGGAAGAGCCCGGCCTTATAAATGCTTTACGCCCGTTCTTCGGAAGACACCGGCTTGATGAACAGCGCAAGCCAGGTGCGGCGCGCCATGCGGTAAAAGAGCGGTGTCAGGATCACCAGGATTGGAATGATGCTTACCAGGAAATAATCGAGGTATTGTTTGAAAAAATTGACGAAAATCAGGAAGTAAATCACCATGAATGCCACATAGAGGGCATAACTGATATACAATGCGCCCTGATAGAACCCTGGTTCAGGTACAAAATCAGCACCGCAGTTCGGGCAATGGCGGTTCATTTTGTCGAAATTCCGCAGGTTATAGGCGCTTTTTGTGATGAAAAAGTCACCCTCACCGCATTGGGGGCATTTGTTGAATAAAATGCTGTATAGTTTACTGGGCTTTGCCATGATCTTACTGTTTTAAACTCAATACAAATTTCCTCAATAGCCTGTTTAAAAAGAAAGACTGAATCTCGCTTTTATGGTAGAAATCAACGATCGGTTGATATGCCTACCTCAATGAGTTGATGAAAGCGGCCATTTCTATGGTGTCGAACACATGGTCGATGTGCAGGTGGGTGAGGGCGTGGTGCGGCATGAAGGGCATTTGGGCGGTATCGGGATTTTGTACGACAGCCATACCTCCGGCTCGCTTTACGGCGGTGAGACCGCTGGTACCATCCTCATTAGCGCCAGAAAGTAATATCGCTACCAGCCCCCGTCCATAGACCTCGGCGGCAGATTCGAACGTGACGTCGATACTCGGCCGGCTGAAATTGATTTTTTCCGAATAGTCCAGCGAAAAGGTACGGTTATGCTCGATGAGCAAATGGTAATCGGCAGGGGCGAGGTAGATTGTCCCGGAAGTAACGGGTTCTTTGTCTTCTACTTCCTGGGTCGGATTTAAGGTTTTAGAAGCCAGCAATTCAGACAAGGTCGAATCACCGGAATTACGGCGATGCAGTACCAGCGCCACAGGAAACGATAAATCGGCGCGTAGCAGCGGAAGCAGCCTGAACAGTACTTCGAGGCTCCCCGCCGAACCTCCGATCAGCAGGAGTTTACAAGCAGGGTTCAAATGATCTTCTTCCATATTTTCTCCCGGTTTAGTTGCTTGAACTTGTGTTGTACAGCCGAGAATTTCAAGGTCTCTTTCGTCCCTAACGCAAGGTAACCCAATGTACCGAGACTTGCATCGAATAATTTTAGCACCCTGTCCTGCAATTCCTTGTCAAAGTAAATCAGTACGTTACGGCAGAGAATCAGGTCAAATTCATTAAAAGAACTGTCAGAGACCAGGTTATGGGTCGAAATAATGATCTTTTCTGAAAGTTCGCTGTTGAACTTGGCCTGTCCGTATTGGGCCGTGTAGTAACCTGAAAAATCAGCAGTGCCACCCGATGCAATGTAGCTTTCGGAGTATTGTTTCATCAGCGCGAGTGGAAATATGCCCTTTCTAACCTTTTCAAGCACGCTCGGATTGAGATCGGTTGCATACAGCAGCGCGCGCCGGAGCAGGTTGGCTTCTTTGAGCAGGATCGCCATGGAATATACCTCTTCGCCGGTTGAGCAGCCCGCATGCCAGATACGGATAAATGGCTTGGTACCCAATACGGGAAGCACTTCCTCGCGCAGGGACCTGTAAAATGCCGGGTCGCGGAACATTTCGGTGACATTGACCGTAACTTCTTCTACGAATCGTTTGAGGTACGAAGGATCGTTGCGGACCCGGTAACGCAGCTCAGCGAAGCTCGGGAATTTATCGAGTGAGCAGAGCCGGATGATCCTGCGTTTCAGTGAAGCGCGCGAGTACCGCGTGAAATCGTATCCGTAGAGATCGAACAAGTCACTCAGCAAAAGATCGATGTCTTCCTCTTCAATCATAGGATCAGATGTTACTCAGTATCTTCAAAAGCTTGTCGACATCGATCGGTTTTGAAATATAATCGTTAGCACCGGCATCAAGGCACTTTTCGCGGTCGCCCACCATGGCTTGGGCCGTGACGGCAATCACCGGTACCGATTGCCTGTTTTCCAGGTCCTTGATCAGCGGAATAGCCTCGTAACCATCCATTTCGGGCATCATCATATCGATCAGCACGGCATCCACCGGTTCACTGGTTCTCAGGATGTCGAGCGCCTCCGTTGCGGCGGAGCAGGAAATGCAGTCGAAACCCTTCGATTTAAGGGTCGCCCTGAGCGCGAAGATGTTTCGGGCGTCGTCATCGACGATCATGATTTTTTTCTTGTCCATGGTGAGGGGTCAGGATTTTTCATAAAGCCACACGCGCAGCAGCGACATGAGCTGGTCGATATCCACTGGTTTGGTAATATAGTCAGAAGCGCCGGCATTGATGCATTTTTCGCGGTCGCCGGTCATGGCTTTGGCGGTAACGGCGATGACCGGGAGGTTGCGCCAATGCGGGTTTTCGCGAATGCGTTTTGCGGTTTCGTAGCCGTCCATCTGCGGCATCATCATGTCGAGCAGTACTACATCCACTTCCGGGTTTTCGCGGAGTTTTTGTAACGCCTCCTTGCCATCAAGTGCCGTCAGGACATTCATTTTATAATTTTCCAGTGATTTGGAAAGCGAGAAAATGTTCCGGACGTCGTCGTCAGCTATGAGCACTGTTTTGTTGTTCAAAATCTCTCCGAGCCCGCCGAGTTTGCGGGCGTCAGCGCCCTGGCGGGCATTTTTCTTGTTTTCCTCTACCACGTGCAGGAACAATGAAACTTCATCGAGCATCCGCTGGTAAGAATGCGCGGTTTTGACGATGATCGAGTCCGCATACTGCTTGATCCGCAGCTCTTCGGTCATGGAAAGGCTCTTGCCGGTGAAAATAATGATCGGTACGTGCTCAAAGCCGGGATTCTTTTTCGCCTCTTCGAGCATATCGTAGGCCTTTTTATCGGGAATCCCCATATCCAGAATCACGCAGTCGACCTCATTGTTCGAAAGCGCGCTGACACCCTCATTAATATCGCTTTTGAGCTCCGAATGAATGTCGAATGTGCCCAGATAGTAGGCCAGTGCTTTGGCGTGCATCGAATTGTCCTCGACAATGAGCACCTTTTTTGATTTCTTGCTGATCACATATTCGATTTTCCGGAAAACTTCATCCATCTTCTCGATCGCCACAGGCTTGTCGATAAAGTCAATCGCACCCTTCTGCAAGCTCTCGTTTTTCATCCGGTGCGACGACATGATATGTACCGGAATATGCCGCGTTTCGGGATCGTTTTTGAGCTGGTCCATCACGTCCCATCCGCTCACCACAGGCAACTGAATATCAAGCAGGATGCCCATGGGGTGGAACGTCCGTGCCAGTTCAAGTCCCTCGTCGCCGCGTACAGCCACAATGCCCTTGTAGCCCTGTTTGCGGGTGTAATCCAGGAGTGATTTGGCAAAAAATGTGTCATCTTCGATGATCAGGATCGTTTTGGAGGCATCTTTTACCGTCGAGCGGTCGTCGGGGATACTTTCCGGAATGACGGTGCTGATAAACCGGTTTTGGGTTACGGGAGACGGTTTGGCTGCGGTTTCCTCCTGGTAATTCCCGAAAAAATTGGAAACCTCCGGCTCGGAACCGTATGTCGGCCCGACGGGTACGAAAAGCGTGAACTCGCTGCCCTGACCAGGCACACTTGTAAGCGATATTTCGCCGCCCAGCAGCTTGGCCAGCTCCCGGCTGATCGACAATCCCAGCCCGGTACCGCCGTATTTGCGCTTGGTCGAGCCATCGGCCTGCTGGAATGCTTCGAAAATGTGGTGTTGTTTTTCAGGTGGGACGCCTATGCCGGTGTCGCGGACTGCGAAGCAAAGCATTTTATCATTTCCGTCATTGAGCTTGATGGTAATGTCTACTGATCCCTGTGCGGTGAATTTCAATGCATTGGAAATCAGGTTTTTCAGGATCTGTTCCATCCGCATTTTGTCCGTTTCAATCACCGGCGGAACATCGTTCGCGATGGTAACCGAGAATTCGAGCCCTTTTTCCCGTGCGACCGGAGCGAAAAGCCCCTTCATATCATCGCAAATCTCTTTCACCGACACGCTTACATAATCCAGTTCCATCTTCCCGGCCTCGATTTTCGAGAGGTCGAGGATTTCGTCGATCAGGCCCAGCAAGCCATTGCCTGAAGACTGGATAACCGTCGCATATTCGATCTGGTCGCTGGTCAGGTTCTTGTCGTCATTTTCAGCAAGCAGTCGGCTCAAAAGAAGGATCGAATTCAGCGGTGTCCGCAGCTCGTGCGACATATTGGCCAGGAACTCGGATTTGTACCGGGTAGTCAGTTCCAGTTCTTCCGCCTTTTTCTGTATTTCAAGGTTCTTTTCTTCCAGCAGGCCACTCCGCTCTTCCAATTCCTCGTTGGTTTGCTGCAACTCCTCCTGCTGCACGCGCAGTTCTTCTTCCGAGGCCTGCAATTTTTGTGACTGTGCTTCGAGCTCCGCATTCAGGTTTTCGAGCTCGTTATGCTGCGTTTGCAGCTCTTCGGCCTGCGCCTGGGTTTCTTCCAGGAAGTTTTGAAGCTTCACATAATCGATTGCAGAATTGACTCCGCTGGCTATTGATTCCAGGTTTTCTTCCAGGAAACGCATGGTGAGCTCTTCCGGGGTTTTCAGGAAACCGAGTTCAATCACGCCTATACACTCATACGAATACACGAGCGGGAGGACTGCGAGCGCGGCGGGACTGGTTTCACCCAGGCTGGATGTTACTTTGAGGTAGTTCGCAGGGACGTCGCGTACGAGGAGCGGCTTCTTCGTTTCGATGACCTGCCCGCACAATCCATGTCCCGGTACGATGGTTTCCGGTGCATTTTGAGCCGCAACGCTGCCGGTAAGCCGGAAATTCCAGTCGGTATCGAGAATGTAGATGGTCCCGAGGCTCGCGCCGGCATAGGCGGTCAGCGCATTGATGAGATTTCCGGACAGCTTTTTGAGCACGCGCTCGCCCCGGATCGCGTCGTTGATTTTTACTTCACCTGCCTGCAACCAGTTTTGAACGTGCAAATCATTGAAAGTTTGTTCCAAAGAACCCGCCATCTTATTCAAGGC
Organism: Dyadobacter sp.; assembly: GCA_035565435.1. Classification (GTDB taxonomy): domain Bacteria; phylum Bacteroidota; class Bacteroidia; order Cytophagales; family Spirosomataceae; genus Dyadobacter. The sequence continues at coordinate 15,365 of DATMSL010000336.1, forward strand.
CAACGAAATCCGACCAAGTTCATCGTCGGTTTCATCTGTGCTGCGAGCTGAATAGTCTCCGTCTGAAACCCTTTGCGTAATCTTTTCAATATGAGCGATCCGGCGGTTTGTTTCGGCATATTTTTCCTCGTCCAGCTGCTGTTGCGTGATTCGCTTGCCAATGTCTTTCCGAATGCGCAGGTACGAAGAGATCGTAATCAGTATTGATATCAGCGCCGCCACAACCACCAGAATGGGTGTGTATTTGATATAAATCTGCTGCTGTTCGAGGTGTTCCGACAGCCTGGCGCTTTCCTCTTCCTTGATCCGCTCCGTATTGAGTCGCAGGTCGTCCATGATCTTTTTCCCCCGAACCATTTCGCGCTGACGGGAATCGGTATCGTGCAGGAAATTTGGATCCTTTTTGGCCATGTCGATGATGTTCTGCATCTGGCCGAATTTGGCTTCATAAAGCGCCTTTACTTCACGCAGGCTTTTTTGCTGTACCGGATTGTCGGAGGTGAGTTCCAACAGATTGTTGTAGCTGTTGGTGGTTTTCTCATAAGCGCCCTTATAAGGTTCGAGGAATTGCGGATCGGAAGTAACCAGGTAACCGCGCTGGCCTGTTTCCGCATCTTTCATATGCGACATGATGGCCTCAGCCTCGATGAGTACTGCATTGGTGTGGTTGACGAGCTCCGAATTGTTGATCAGTTTCTGTGCACTGTAATAGGACGCCAAAAGGCTGAAAAACAGAAGCAGGATGGAGAAGGAGAATACGATCTGTAATTGCTGGACGATCGAATTGGAAACTTTCTTCATAAATGGGCGTCAGCTAAATGTCGGTTTTAATGGTCGTCGGCGCGTGTTCCTGCGCGAACGGAAGTATAAGAATGAACTCGGAGCCCTGGTTTTCGGTGCTCCGGGCGGAAATAATGCCATTGTGTTTGTCCATGATTTTCTTGGCGATGGCTAGGCCGATTCCGGTTCCCTCGTAGGCGTTGATGTTGTTGAGCCGTTGAAAAATGACAAATATCCGGTCGAGGAACTTCTCATCGAACCCGATACCATTGTCGGCTATGATAATCCTGCAATAAGGGCCTTCCGCCGATGGGAGGCTGGAAAGGTCTTTTTCTTCGGTAATCTCGCAGCGGATATCGATTACGGGTGCCACATCGGGCCTTGAAAATTTCAGCGCATTGCTGATCAGGTTCTGGAATACCTGGCGGATCTGGCTGGGGATCGTCTCCACCACGGGGAGTGTATCTTTCCGGATGATGGCTTTCTTTTCCCGGATCGTTTCATCGAAATCGGCGAGCAGCTCATCCACTAGCGCATTCAGGTCGGTGGGCTGGAAATAGGCGGTAACCGAGAGCCGCGAATAGTCGAGCAGATCGCTGATCAGCCGCGACATCCTGGCCGAAGAGCTGATCGACCGGTTGAGATAAGAGATCGCTTCCTCGTTGCCAGATAGGTATTTGTCTTTGATTAAATGACTGAAAGTCTGAATCTTACGGAGCGGCTCTTTCAGGTCGTGGGATACCACCCAGGCAAATTGCTGCAATTCGTGGTTCGTGGTTTCGAGCTCCGAGTTTTTATCGACAAGCTCTTTGGTGCGAATATCCACTTTATGTTCCAGCAACTCGTTCGCCATCTTCTGCTGGTGAATATCGGTAAAAGTACCTACCCAGCGCACAATGACACCGCTTTGCAGGACCGGGATGATTTTGAGCAGAAAATACTTGTAATCATCCGAATCCAGCTGGCGTAACCGAGCCTCTCCCGAGAATTCCATACCATTAAGGAAATGTTCATTCCAGCGTATATAGGTATGGTCGTCAGGATGAGTTTCAGGAAATGCGCGGGCATCCGTTGCATACTGGAACCAATGCTTGTTGACATATTCGATCTTGCCGTCGTTACGGATCGTAAATGCGATTTGCGGCAGCGATTCGAGGATAAAGCGAAGCTCGTCCATCCGGGCTGCCAGCTCTTCCTGTGCATGCTTGCGGATATCGATTTCATGCCTGAGCGATTCCTGAATCGCTTTCAGTTCTTGCTGCTGTTCGAAAAGCCGGTAGAACGTTTTCACTTTCAGCAACAGAATATCGGGGTCGACGGGCTTGGTAAGGTAATCTATGCCGCCTGAGGTATAGCCTTTTGTAATGAATTTCTTTTCCGTATTGACCGCAGAAAGGAAGATGATGGGCGTGTCTTTTGCTTTCCCAAAACCTGCGATGGCCTCTGCCACCTCGAAGCCGTCCATGCCCGGCATTTGTACATCGAGAATGATCACGGAATAGGTCTTATTGAGCACCTTTTTCAACGCTTCCTCACCCGACTCTGCGGTATCGGTGTTGAAATTGTGGAGTTCCAGGATTTTTTTAAGCGGTAAGATGTTTTCCGGCCTGTCGTCGACAATAAGAATCATGGTTGTGGGTAAAGTAGGCACTAGTCAGGAATTTAACCGAATGTCGGGCGTCGGCCAACAGGTTTCTGTACACCGGAATCTATATACGGTAAGCTCGCTGAACACAAAATTTTCTAGTGTGTGTACAAGTGTTACCATGTGTGTAGTACGGGTTTTATATAAAAATTATACCAGTTGAAGCCTCTCCGGGCGGTTTTTCGTAATGGACTG
>DATMSL010000337.1:0-9071 GCA_035565435.1 Dyadobacter sp.
TTACCCATGTTTGAAATCGGGGATTTTTGCGCTAAAATGCTTGTGCAGAGCCTTGTACATTTGTAAAGCGTTAGGGAAGACTTTTCAAAAGCTTTCTCATCAAGATTAAAGGGTTAGGTTATATTCGAAAGCCGCGAGGGGATGTCCTTGGCGGCTTTTTTGATTGTTTGCTTCCATTGCCGATTTTTGGCGTTAATGTAGAGCAAATGACAACATGAAACCAACCATAGAAATCGAATACTGTCCTAAATGCGGCTGGCTGCTGAGGGCGGCCTGGATGGCCCAGGAGCTGTTGACCACTTTCAGCGATGATTTACATGCCGTGCAACTACGGCCCTCGGAGGTTGCGGGCCGGTACACGATATCGCTGGGTGAGGAGCTGCTTTGGGATAGAAAGCGGGAAGGTCACTTCCCTGAACCGAAGGAAATCAAACAGCGCGTAAGAGATATTATCGCGCCCGGTCGCAGCCTTGGGCATAGCGACCGCTGATAAGATTTGATGCGGAAAGATGTCATTTTGGCGTAGGAGTTCGTATGGGACTGCAATTTTGACACCTTCTGGTTTCCTTTGATATCGCGGCGGGAGAACAGGAAATCAAAGTGCATTGATTTGCTTCAATGACTGGTTAGAAGGAAATAAGAGACGTTTCCAGGCCTCGCCGTCCATCACATTTTTGTCCGAAAACGATCTTTGGCACGCAGTTTTTCGTTAATAAGTAAAACTTGTGAACCTAAAACGCGATAGCTATGGAAAGCAAACTAAAAATACCCCGGGAGATGTTGATGAATATAGACTTTATCAACACAGTAAACGGTGGAATGAGTGAGCCCTCTATCAAGCTTGACAAAGGGTCGGACGGTTTCGAAGTAGTTGTGAAAATTCCAGGCATCGAGGTTGAGGATCTTCAATTGGAGGTTGTAAAAGGCAAGAGGAACTCAAATAACTTAAAGCTTTTCCACTTGTTGCCCATATTTTCACAGGAAAATTTGCCCGACGACGAGCAGTGGAAGACAATCCGTTTCATCAATACCTTCGTCATCCCGGACGGAGTAGATATAGACAATATATCAGCAAGGTACGACGATGGCCGTCGTCAGTTGGTTCTGTTCCTTCCTTTCGGGGATGAACAGGGCGATTATCACCGCAAGGTAGATATCGAACGTTGGTAAAAATATCGACAGATTATAAAGAAGCCTGGCTAATCACCGGGCTTTTTTGCTGCCCAGGAGCCCTCCCAGGCACTTTTTCGACAAATTCTACGAAGTAAATAGTGGTGATATTTGGTACTAATCCGGGTAGTGGTTGTACGCTTCCAATAGAATGCATTAAGATTGAGTAAAGATTCCACACTTTTTCAAAAAAGGAATTACATATCTGTATCTTGCACTATTAATTCCCTTAGTGCTCGTCAATCTCAACGTTATGAAAAAGTCTAATATTTTCGCTTTTATTGAGCTTACCAAGTTGGTCGAAGAACTCAAAGTTGACCAGTCCAAACTAAGGCAGAAGCTGAAATCGCAGTCGGCCTACTTCAACATTATCGAACCAAGGTATTTTTCAGAAGGATTGGTTGGAGAGTGGGAGAGTATTCTCCGTGTAATCAAGCAGAAAGGTGCCAAAGTAAATGAAGAGGGCCGTGTAGTGTCGAATGCCGTGAGCAATACGATCGACCATCTGAGCGATAAGGAGTGTTTGTCGCTGGTAGAGCGGGTTAACTCGATCTACGACTCGGTGAGAAAAGAGTTTCAGTAAAAAGGGGCCCTGCATCGTACTCCGCCGATGCAGGGCCGTTGCATTATTAGTTGACGGTTCCGCCGTTCCAGACATCTTTGCCCGGCTGAACGAATGCGAGACTGCCGTCGCGGTCTTCGGCCATCAGGATCATTCCGTGGCTTTCCATTCCCATCATCTTCCTCGGGGCCAGGTTGGCAAGGTATAACACCTTTCTGCCAATAACCTCTTCGGCTTTGAAATGCTCGGAAATCCCGCTTAAAACGGTGCGTTGTTCCGAACCGATATCGATCAGCAGCTTCAACAGCTTCTTACTTTTTGGGACATTTTCAGCTTCCAGGATGGTTGCGATGCGAATATCCATTTTCGCGAAATCGTCATATTGGATTTCAGGTTTAACGGGAAGCACTGTTTTACCTTCCAGCTCATTCTGGCGTTTGGCATCGTGAAGCTTCTGCACCTGCTTTTCGATCACGCTGTCCTCTATTTTTTCAAAAAGCAGTTTTCCTTCCAAAACAGGCTGACCTACGGCCAGGAGATCCGCACTACCTGCATCCTGCCAGTTTTTGCCCGACAGGCCAAGTTGTTCCTGGATTTTAGCAGAGGTAAACGGCAATACGGGCTCGGAAACGATCGAAAGCGTTGCCGAAATCTGCAATGCGATATTCAAAATGGTATTCACACGCTCCGGATCGGTTTTGATCGCGTGCCATGGCTGGGTATCCGCCAGGTATTTGTTTCCTGTGCGGGCGAGGTCCATGATCAATGAGAGCGCTTCGCGGAATCGGTAATTTTCCATCGAATCGGCTATCCTCGTCGGGAATGCCGCCAGTTCGTCGAGCGCGGCGCGGTCGATATCCTGCAATTCACCACGTTGAGGCACTTTGCCTTCGCAGAACTTCTGGGTAAGCACCACGGCGCGGTTAATGAAGTTCCCGTAAATGCCTACCAGCTCGCTGTTATTGCGGGTTTGGAAATCTTTCCAGGTGAATTCACTGTCTTTGGTTTCAGGCGCATTTGCAGTGAGCACGTAACGCAGTACATCCTGCTTATCGGGAAGTTCTTCGAGGTATTCGTGCAGCCACACGGCCCAGTTGCGTGAGGTCGAAATTTTGTCGCCTTCGAGATTCATGAACTCGTTGGCGGGTACATTATCGGCCAGGATGTAATTCCCTTCGGCCATCAGCATAGCCGGGAAAATAATGCAGTGGAAAACAATGTTGTCTTTTCCAATGAAATGCACAAGCTTGGTTTCACCCTCCGACGCATCCTTTGCAGGCTGCCACCATTTTTTCCAGCCTTCGTCGGTGCCATTCTTTTGTATTAACCAGTCTTTGGTTGCAGAAATATAGCCGATGGGCGCTTCGAACCACACATAAAGCACTTTGCCGTCGGTGTCTTCGACGGGTACTTTAATACCCCAGTCGAGGTCGCGGGTCATGGCGCGGGGTTTCAGGCCGTCTTTCAGCCATGACTGGCATTGCCCGAAAACGTTCGTTTTCCATTCGGAATGGCTGTTAACATACGCCTCGATATCCGGTTGCATTTTGTCGAGTGGCAAATACCAGTTTTTGGTTGCCTTCAAAACCGGCTTCGCGCCCGAGAGCGTCGAGCGCGGGTCTTTCAATTCCAATGGGCTCAATGTAGAACCGCAGCGCTCGCATTGGTCGCCGTAAGCATTAGGATTGGCGCAAACAGGGCAAGTCCCTACAATGTACCGATCGGCTAGGAACTGTTGCGCGGTTTCATCATAGTATTGCTCGGTCGTTTCCTCGATGAACACCTTTTTATCATACAGATCCCTGAAAATTTCGCGGGAAGTTTCGTGATGGACAGGCTTGCTGGTGCGCGAATAGATGTCGAACGAAATACCCAGCGATTTGAACGAGGCGTCGATCTGCTCGTAATACTTATCGACTACCTGCTGGGGTGTGAGGCCTTCCTTTTTGGCGCGGATTGTAATGGGTACGCCATGCTCGTCGGTGCCGCTGATAAACGCCACTTCCTTACCGGAGGAGCGCAGGTAGCGAACGTATATATCGGCAGGTACATAACAGCCTGCCAGGTGACCGATGTGGATCGGGCCATTGGCGTAGATCAACGCTGCTGTGACGGTATATCTTTCGGGATTTGAAATCGGCATTTGAATTCAGGGATTTGGTTCAATCATTGGAGCCTGGCCTGGCTCCCCGGTGTGGCCGGGGTGTAAAATTAGTAAAAAGGCTTGCAATGGTGTGACAAACTACTTTTTTACTACGAACTTTGACCCAAACAATTTGTTTTGCTTACATGAAAGTACTCATTACCGGTGCGACAGGTTTGGTGGGCAGTGCAGTAGCCAGAAAGTTCTTGTCGGAAAATCATGAAGTATTCGCGCTGGTGCGTCCTGGTGCAGATAGACGCCTGCTCGCGGACGCGCACCCGCAGCTAACCTGGGTAGAAGGTGACATTCTCGATTTGCTTTCCCTCGAAAAGGCCATCGAAGCGATGGATTACGTGGTCCACACAGCGGCCGTTGTGTCCTTTGTGCCGCGCGACCGGAAAATGATGTACAAAGTGAATGCGGAAGGAACCGCAAATGTGGTGAACGTGTGTTTGAAATTCCAGACACAAAAACTGGTACACGTAAGCAGCATTGCCGCCATTGGCCGCCCTGATCCGCGCAAACAGGCAACCGGCGAAGATGTAGTTTTGAACGAGGAGCAACGCTGGGAGGACTCGCCCGAAAATTCGGAATATGCCAAAACCAAACATATGGCCGAACTCGAAGTGTGGCGGGGTATTGCCGAAGGGCTTAATGCGGTAATCGTGAACCCGACGATCATCCTGGGTGAGGGCGATTGGGACAAAAGCAGTACGCAGCTTTTTAGATACGTATATAGAGAAAAGCCATTTTATACCGAAGGCATTGCCAACGTGGTCGATGTGAAAGATGTGGCTGAAATCGTGTACCGCCTGGCTGGCTCCGACATTAGCGGAGAACGTTTCCTGCTCAACGCGGGGAGCATTTCGTACCATAATTTGTTCAATATGATAGCGGATAAAATGCGCCGTAAAAGACCATCGTTCAAGGTTGGTGCCAGGTTGGCTGGGGTGATATGGCGGGTGGAAGCGGTGCGGACGTGGCTGTTGGGTACGAAGCCGCTGATTACCAGAGAAACAGCACAATCAGCCGCCAGAAAAATCAACTATGACAATGGGAAAATCAGGAAAGCATTGGATTTTCAATTTAAGTCTGTGGAGGAAACGGTGTCCCGCATTAGTGAAAGTTTGATCAGGAGGATTTGAAATCCGGGGAATTATTTTATAACTTTCTTTCATTAACAGTGGTGCATTTGCCCTCGATTCTAACCTAGCGGTTCGTATGATGGAGAAAAATTTTGGTGAAAGGAAGGATTATATGAAGGAGACACTGCTCAGGTTCGAAAGAATGCTGAAAACCAGCGAGCCGGTCTTTTTTGATTTGGACACTTACGAAAAGGTTACAGTACATTACATAGAAAAGGGGGATTGGGAAAAGGCTTTCAAAGCCTGTGAGATGGGCCTGTCGGATTACCCCTATTCGCTCGACCTGCTGCTGAGCATGGTTCAACTGCACGCCAACCGCGGTGAGCACGAATTAGCCCTCGAAATATTGGAGCGTGCATCACTTTTTCATCCGGGAGACATCGAGATTTCTTTCATGCAGGTGGCAGTCGCCAATATGATGGGAGAATATGAAGAGGCGATCGAAATTCTTGAAAACTTGCTTGGCAGGGTAGAGGACACGGATGAAATTTACTTCCAGATCGGGCAGACGTACCAAAACTGGGGCAAGTATGAAGATGCGATCAAATACTACAAACGGTCGCTTCGCAATAATCTGAACAACGAGAATGCGCTTTATGAACTGGCTCATTGCCTCGACCTGGTAGGCCAGCTGGAAAGCCATTTGGGATATTATAACGACCTGGTCGACCGCGATCCGTTCTCGCATCACGCGTGGTACAACCTAGGCATTGCATTCAGTAAGCTGGAACGGCATGAAGATGCCGTGCACGCCTATGAGTACGCGACGCTCATCAAGGATGATTTCGCTTCTGCATTTTTTCAGTTGGGTAACTCCTACATGAACCTGGAAAAGTACGAAGATGCCAAAATCCAATACCTGCGCGCCATTGAGCTCGAAGGCGACCAGCCGGAAACATGCTGCTGCCTGGGTACTTGCTACGAGAAACTGGGTGAGTTTGAAACAGCCATTAAATACTACCGGCAAACCGTAAAACTGGATAGCCAGTGGGACGACGGCTGGTATGGCCTGGGCATTTGTTTCAGCGAGCTCGGCCGTTGGTATGAAGCGGTAGGTTTTCTCCGTAAAGCAATCCAGATTACCGAACTGAACCCCGATTATTGGTTGGCGCTGGCTGAAACCGAATTCAAAGTAGGTAATGTCGTTTCTGCATTCGAAGCATTTGAAAAAGCGGCGGAAATAGAGCCTTCCAACCCGGATATCTGGTTGAAATGGTCGTATGTGTTGTTCGAGCAAGGCAACTATGCCCGAGCTTGCGACTTGCTGCAAGCGGCGATCGATGAAATGTCGGAAGAAGCGGATTTGTACTATCGCATGGCTGTCTATCAAATCCATGCAGGACAATATCGCGAGGCATTGGTAAACCTTGAAATTGGTCTGACGCTCGATTACGACGGCCACGAACAACTTTTTGACTTCTTCCCGGACCTGGAAAAACAGAAAGCATTGTACCGCATTATCGAACAGTACCGTGAGAAATAATTACTTCAGGGTTTCGTAAAGCTGAATAAGTTGCCCGGCAATGTGTTTACCCGAAAATTGTTGAACATGTTGCCTGCCGGCTTCCGATAAAGTATTTCTAAGATGAACATCAGTGACCAGTTTTTGCAGCTGTTCGCTGATGTTTTCTGTTTGATAAGGGTCTGCATAAAGCCCGCCCGGGCCGCCTGCTTCTTCCAGACAAGAACCTTTTGCGGCCAGTACTGCTGTACCGCTGTGCAAGGCTTCCACAATTGGAATACCGAATCCTTCATAAATGGAAATGTACGCAAACACTTCCGCAGCCTGATACAATGCGGGCAAATGCGGCGTGGATACATTATGAAGTAAAAGCATCCGGTCTTCCAATTTCAATCGCTGAATCGTTTCCTTGATTTTTTGCAAATAGGAGGTTGGTCTTCCTACCAATACCAGTTTGAAGTCATGGTTTTTTAGCTGCGCAAATGCCTCTACCAGCCGGTGCTGGTTTTTGCGCTCTTCCAAAGTGCCTACGCAAAGGATGAAGGGGCCGTCAATACCGTATTCAGCGCAAATGCGGCTTCTTTCTTCCAAAGTAAGCTGTTTTTGAAATACCGGATTACAATCTTGGTAAATGACTTTGATTTTCGAATCGTCCACACCATACAGCTCGATCAGGTCACGGCGGGTTTGGTCGCTTACCGCTACTACGGAATCCGCACGTTTGCAAGCGGACTGGAATTTGTGACGGTAAATGACGCGATCGACTGGTTTGAAAAGATGCGGCAGCCTTTCGAAAATGAGGTCGTGAATGGTAACAACAGACCTGATGCCTGCCTGTTGCAATCCTTGCGGAATTTCATTGCTAAGACCGTGGTAAATGCCGACATGGTCCTCGCGAAGCTGTCGGGTAATCCGTGTGTAGCGCCAATAGGCTGAAAGCTTTCGGTCGATGAATCCTTTGGGATAATGAATTGATCCGGTGGGAAATCCGTCGAACAAATGCCGGTTGTTTTTGGGGGTGTAGGCAAGATATTCATGGCCGGGTTGATGCACCATCAATGCGTCGAGCACGAGGCGGCTGTAATTTCCCAGACCAGTTTTATTGGCGAACGCTCTTTTAGCGTCGAATCCGATGCGCATCATGTATAACTGCAAGGCTTTCCGGGCAAAAGTCCGTATTTTTGCGGATACCACCGAAAATTATTGGTGGCTATTTTGTGTTACAAAGGAATGAAGAGAAACAATGTCCGCAAACGGGCTAACCCCAAAGCATCCTCCCTTTCAACAGCCGAAGAATATCAGATACACACGCTGGCTAACGGGATTCGCATTGCTCATAAGCAGGTTCCCTACACGCAAATAGCGCATTGCGGCATTATGCTGGATATCGGCAGCCGTGATGAATTACCTCATCAGCAAGGCCTTGCCCACTTCTGGGAGCATATGGCTTTCAAGGGTACTGAAAAACGAAGTTCCTACCACGTAATCAACCGGCTTGAAAACGTCGGCGGCGAGCTGAATGCCTATACCACCAAGGAGAAAATATGCTTCCACGCCTCGGTACTCGATGATCATTTCGAGAAAGCGATGGATTTGCTGGCCGATATTACTTTTCACTCCGTGTTTCCCGACAAGCAAATTGAACGCGAGCGGAATGTGATTTTGGAAGAAATGTCGATGTATGTCGATTCGCCCGAGGACGCCATTCAGGATGATTTCGATCAGCTGATTTTTCCGGATCACGCGCTGGGCGCCAATATATTAGGTACGGCCGAGACGGTCAATTCGTTTGGCCGCGAGCAGTTGTACGAATTTATCAACCATAATATCGATACCGAGCGCATTGTAGTGTCGTCGGTGAGCCGGTTGCCATTTTCGAAAGTGGTCCGCGTTGCCGAAAAGTACCTGAGCGGCCTGCCGCATCGTACTACCAGCAGGGAACGTAAAGCGCCGCTGATCTACACGCCTGTGCGTCAGGAGCGCGAGCGCCCGATCCAGCAGGCGCAAGTGGCGATGGGCCAGCCCGCCTACGCATTGCTCGATGAGCGCCGTCTGCCGTTTTTTATGCTGGTAAATTTGCTCGGAGGGCCGGGAATGAACTCGCGGTTTAACCTTTCGTTGCGTGAAAAATATGGTTTTGTGTATTCAATCGAGGCGAATTACACGCCTTACCTCGATAGCGGTTTCATGGGGATTTTCTTCGGTACGGAGAAAAAACAATTGAATAAGAGCATTTCTCTGATTAATAAAGAATTGAAACGCATCCGGGAAGTGCCTTTGACCGCGCTGCAACTGCATCAAACCAAGGTGCAGCTCATGGGCCAGCTGGCTATGTCGGAGGAAAGTAATATGAGTTTTATGCTCATGATGGCGAAAAGTATTCTCGACACCGGTAAGGTCGATTCGCTGCCGGAGATTTTCGGGGAGATCGAACAGATTACCGCCGCCCAGTTACAGGAAATCGCGATGGAGTTGTTCAACGAACAGAATTTTAGCTATCTGACGTTCCTGCCGGAAGAATGAAAATTATACCTCGCTGTCACCCTGAGCGTAGTCGAAGGGCATTTGCATCACGCATTTGCCCTTCGA
>DATMSL010000338.1:0-2553 GCA_035565435.1 Dyadobacter sp.
TTCAAAATACAGCAACATCCTGATCGGACTGGTAATCAACTCGATACTGGCCAGGTTCCTATCTCCTAATGAATACGGTGTCGTGGGTGTCGTCACTGTATTCATTGCTTTTTTCAACATCCTGGGCGACATCGGCGTAGGGTCGGCGATCGTTCAAAACCGGAATCTTACCCAAAAGGATATCTCCGATATTTTCAAAATCAACATATTACTAAGTGCCTGTCTCGGGCTGGCTTTCTACCTGCTCTCTTACGGCATTGCCTGGTTTTACGAGAGCAACGTCTATATCCGGATCGGCCAATTGCTCTCCATCAGCTTGTTTTTCAGCTCTTTATCGGGTGTACCAAAAAGCCTGTTAATGCGGGAGAAATCGTTCAAACTACTGGGCGGAATAGAAGTCATGGCCAGTATTATTACGGGCATACTGGTTTTATTCCTTGCCGTAAAAGGTTACAGCTATTACTCGATCATTTGGCGGTCGATCCTCTCGAACCTGATCATCTGCGTGATGTGCTTCTACTTTTCCAAACTGAGGCTTCTCGAAGGTTTCGGTTTCGCCGGTTTCAGAAAAATTGCCAGGTATTCGGGATTTCAGTTTGCATTCAACTTCATTAACTATTTCTCCCGTAACCTGGACAACATACTGGTCGGTAAATTCATGGGCAATCAAAATCTGGGGATTTACAGCCAGTCGTATCAGCTCATGATGTACCCGGTCGCGAACCTTACGCATGTGATCACGCCCGTGCTCCACCCCGTGCTGGCGAGGTATGTCGATCAGCCGAAAACCATTTTTGAAGAATACCTGAAAGTGGTGAATATCCTGGCAATGCTGGGTATCCCTATTTCGATATTCGTTTTCTTTGCTTCGACAGAGATTGTATACTTCGCATTGAGCTCCAAATGGATGGAAGTTGCCCCGGTCCTGCAAATTTTTGGTGCGTCCATCTGGCTCCAGATGATCAATTCGAGCGGCGGAGCCATTTTCCAATCCATGGGCCGGACGGATAAGCTGTTCAAAATGGGCATTCTCGGCACTTTCACCACCATTTCAGCGATGCTGCTTGGCATTCTTTATTTCAAGTCACTGACCGTGACAGCCCTGTGCATTTCGCTTGCAATAGCCTCCAACTTCATCATTGTATACTACGTTCTGATCAGCGGGATTTTAGGCAGCAGTTTCACCCGGTTCCTGAAAGTCATTGCGAAGCACTTCAAACTGGCAGCGGTGTTAATCCTGCTCCTTTATTTAACGCAGGTTTTCGGCAATTTCAAGCCGGATAATGCAGGCCGGATCTATCTGTTCCTGATCAAAACGGCCGCTCTGGGCATAACCTTCCTTGCATTCCATTTCGAAATGGTTATAGGTTTGGCTAAAAAGGTTTTGTCTAACGTGACGTTAAGGATCAGGTCGTAGGCCTGAGAACCGACCGCACTCGGCCCGATTTCCGCACGCCCTTGTCTTTCAGCATTTGACTGATCTGGCCCGCCATGTAAATCGATGCCTCGATTTCCGCTTTGCGAATGGCGACGCTTTCGATGTTGAAGCCAAATGGTATGGAACGCTCCATACAGAATGCTGTGAGCTCGGAAGCTATGTCGAGGCAGATATTGACCGATCGTTCCAGAATATCTTCGGAAGTCCTCAGATCCTCCTTTAATTCCTCCGGCACGTTGATACCCAGCCAATCCATAAACTGTAACGTTTTTTCAGAACCGCAGGCTGTGATCGTGAAAATGATCGTCGGTGGGGTTATTTGCTCGCGGTCGCAGCGCAGCGCCAGGTCTTCGATCACCTGCCTGGCGTATTCGAGGTTAAACACACATTGTGAAATGAAATACGATACCCCGCATTCCATCTTGTCCAGAATCCGGGTATCCTCGTCTTGCAGTATCTTGTGGCGTTCGGGAATCGTCACAGCACCGATCACCGATGTTTCCTCATTCTTACGCCAGATTTTATACGCTTCAGGCAGGCTCGTTTTCACAGGAAAGTCCGGCGCGGGTACTCCAACAAACACGGGATAGAAATGCTGCTTGTTAAGTGCTTCCAGCCATTCCGACAACTCCTCCGCCGAAAACTTGCCGGCGGGACGATAGATGATTTTGGGGACGTCCAGACTACCCAGGTATTCCGAGGCGAAATGCAGCGGGTCGAGCGAGTTCAGGAACGGAAACGGCCTTTCTTCCTTCGTACGGGCCGATTCGTCCTGCACGTCATATACGACCAATGCATCAATATCCAGGGTAGCCAATCGCTCGATGGTCTTTTGAGCGATTTCGGTTACGCGTTCAATAGTGGTGTCAGCTTTGGGTGGCGTGATGCCGTAAAGCACCACTCCTGATTCTTGGGATTTGATCTTGTTTAGAAACATGACTTACTTAATGGGCATTCTGCCGCTTCTCTTATAAAGAATATCTGCAATGGACGTCCTCCTGCGGTTACGTGTTCCTCTTTCGTCCATTCTTCAAACTAAACATCATTTTCTGGATTTATTACTACCGGATTTTCCAGCAGCGGTATTTTTTTATCATTCAGCATCCCGCTGCAGG
>DATMSL010000339.1:0-2048 GCA_035565435.1 Dyadobacter sp.
AATTTTGACGGTCCCGGTATTCAAAAAATGTCCTTCTACCTTGAAGCCTGAAATACCGGTATTACAGCGGTCGATCGTTACCTGGCCTCCATTGTTTGTGAAAGTTCCTATGTAAAGATCGATTCCGTATAAAATATTTGTCGCCGCTGAACCGCCAATGCTGATACTTCCCTGATTATTGAAATCACCGCTATAATGGCTAAGACCCACAAACCAGGCGCGGTCAATCGTAATCTGCCCGCTTGCGGTGTTGTTGAAGACAGAAGCGCTGGTCAAGCCCACGCTACCTACTTTTTCCGTGCTGCCGATTTTTATGGAAGCTTCGTTGGTAAACTCGCCGCTAAAATGAATTATTCCGGTATCACCCACGTCGTCGATGGTGATCAACCCGCCTGCCTTGTTTTTGAACGTGCCCCGGTTATCGATGCCATATTTCCCGGCGACATTCCCGATATTGATCGTTCCACTGTTTTGAACACTCCCTCCATTGAAAAAGCCATCTGCGCCGGAACCATTGATAACGATGGTTCCTTTGCTCAGCACAGTACCCTGATTATCGAGCCCTTTTGCGTCAGCGTTTTGAATAGTTAAACCAGCCACGCCTTCAACCGTAAGCATGCTCCCGCTCGCTATGATAACCGACTTAGTCTTTGCAGTGCCGGAGCCAATCACGGGATCGTTCGTAACGTCAGGAATCGTCACATCCGAAGAGATATCGGGAATACCCAGTGACCAGTTCGCGGCGTTATTCCAATCC
This sequence comes from Dyadobacter sp., assembly GCA_035565435.1. Classification (GTDB taxonomy): domain Bacteria; phylum Bacteroidota; class Bacteroidia; order Cytophagales; family Spirosomataceae; genus Dyadobacter. Next base: position 758 of record DATMSL010000339.1, read on the forward strand.
GTGTCGAATTCTCCCGTCCAGGTAGTTTGTGGTGTCCCATACGTTAATACAACCGTCGATGGATAATAAACAACATGCCAGCCTGCCGGAAGGCCCACGATAGTGCGGAAAGCGCCGGTTACTGCCGAGGCGTTTACTATTTTAAGCTGGTCGCCTATTGAGGGCGAATAGTTTATTGACAGATTGAGCGTTCCTCCCAATGTTGCCGTTCCGGACACGGTCACCTGATCGAAATCAACTCCTGCGTTCGCTGCTCCCTTCACCTCTATGGAAAGGATGTTGTTGTTAAAATTTTCATCTGTTGTAAAAGTCATTATTCCCGGTGAGTAACCGGGGGATAAGGTACCGCCGGCATTCGTGAAGTTGGCCGCAGCGATTTCACCGGTCCCCATTAATACACCATCTGTACTATTGCCAAATTGCCCATTAACAGCCGTTATCAGTTTTGAAACAGGTGTCAGGGCTCCTATGGTTATATCCCCGCTGTTGGTGACGGTGTTTGACAAGAGTCCAATGCCCGAGGCGGTAACACGATCAATTTTAATGCGGGCACCTGCGTTGTTGTTCAAAACACCCTCATTATAAATGCCATAGTTGCCTACATTAGCCGTATTGCCTATATTGATCGTGCCATTGTTTTGTATGGTGCCTTGGTTCCAAACCCCTTCGGTAACTGCGCCATTGACAGACAGCCCACCTAATATGGTCACCGTAAGTACCGCTCCGGCTTCTATTTTAATCGATTTGGCCTTAGCTCCCGCAGCATAGATAACCGGGTCGTTGGCGACGTCTGGAATAATCACCTCGGCATTGGAATCGGGTACACCTGCTGACCAGTTTGCTGCACCATGCCATTCCGAACTTACACTTCCATTCCAGACATTGCCATTTGATCCGCCATAAATCAGCAACACACCAACCGAAGTATAATGAACGACCCAATTTTCAGGTAAACCTGTAATGGTACTGAAAGTAGCTGAGATACCAGAAGCGCTAAGAATGGCAATCTCATCGCCAACCGCGGGTGTATAGTTCATGGACAATGCTAGTGTTCCGCCCAATGTTGCCGTTCCATTGACGGTGATCTGGTCGAAATCCGTACCAGCAATACCAGCGCCATTCACTTCTATGGCTATGGTGCTGTTGCTGAAATCTTCGTTGCCATTAAAAGCCATTGTCCCGGGTGAATAGCCGGGCGAGATTGTTCCTCCTGCTCCCGTAAAATTGGCGGACGGGATCCGGCCTGTGCCTTGTAGCAAGCCGCCAGCATTGTTGATAAAAACAAAATTTG
>DATMSL010000340.1:0-2455 GCA_035565435.1 Dyadobacter sp.
GTCATTTGCATTACTGCGGCTGTGGTAATGTTAAGTCCCCAGTAAGGTTCGCCGAGCCAGTACCCTATCTCTGCATTATTCCGGTGAATATCTTCCTGACGCAGCACACCTATTCCGCCTACAAATTCGTCCTTATAATAGATCGCGCGGTGAAAGCTCTCGCCGCTGTGCCGCCCGTTACAGAAATCGATCCAGTAATGGGCGTCGGAAAGTGTGTAAGGTGAAGGAAAATTATCCCTCACCTGCGCTACCACGTTTTTGTTATTGGCGAGTTGCGCCAGCCTTTCGGCAATATTTCTGGTGAACGGTCTGAGAGTTACCTGTTGATCCATACAATGCTACTCGCCTTCAAGCAGGAAGATCACCATGCTGCGCGCCCCGTGCGCGCCTATGACCAGCGATTGCTCAATATCAGCAGTTTTTGACGGACCTGCAATAAAACAGCCCCACCCCAGCGTGTCCTGCAAGCGCACGTACGCTTCGTGCATATTGTCCACGAGCGCGTTACGCGGGATCACGAACGCGAGATTTTGGGTAATAAAAGGTAATACCCGATGTGGTAAATACTGGTCCGAAATCCAGACTGCTCCATTTTCAGCCACGCCAAACTCGGCCTGCACAATAGCGATTTCAACGGTTTCCAGCTCGTGCGGATCGGAAACATTGAGGCTGAAATCCGCCCAGGCGCTTAATCCGGGAATGGTTGTAGCGCGGTTCACGACGCCTGTGTAAAGTTCCTCCGCCTTCGCCGCGAGCTCTTCCAGGTTTTTGACCACAATTACCTCGGTGTAAATCAGCCCGAGCATTTCACGGAATTTGTCTTCGGTATTTTCAAAATCGCTGACAAAAGTGGTTACTGCCGGCAGCGCTACTTCCTCGGGTTTATTTTGCCTGATCTGGCTTAAAATTCTATCTCGTGAGCTCATAATCAATTCTTTCTGTTGCGGACGTACCAGTCGCGAAAGCTTTCCTTCGGCGGCTCGGGCATGTCTCGCTGTTTGTACCAGGGGTTCAACGCATTGTTAACCATGAAAGGCATGGCGCGCATCACAGTCCGCCCCAACCTGCCCGACCATTGGTAAAACCGTGGCGCAGCCAGCACCGTCGACATCGCGCGAATACCGATTTCCTTGCTTTTAGGAACGTGCCCTTCTTTTGCCAAAACCTGCCGCCATTTATATAGCTGGTCATGAATGTCGATTTTCACCGGGCACACATTCGAGCAACTGCCGCATAATGTGCTCGCAAACGGGAGATCCGCATTCTTAGTCATATCCAAATTGGGCGCGAGAATAGAACCGATTGGTCCGGCAACTGCATTATGGTAGCTATGGCCACCGCTGCGCCTGTAAACCGGGCACGTATTCATACAAGCCCCGCAGCGAATGCATTTCAATGAATTTCGAAAATCTTTCCTTCCAAGCTGGGTACTCCGACCATTATCTACAATCACAATATGCATCTCCTGCCCCTGGCGCGGCTTTTTGAAATGGCTGCTGTATGTGGTAATCGGCTGGCCGGTGGCGCTTCTAGCGAGCAAGCGCAGGAATACGCCCAGGTGTTCCTGTTTTGGGATAATCTTCTCAAAACCCATGCAGGCAATGTGAATGTCGGCCAAATGTGCGCCCATATCGGCATTACCTTCGTTGGTTGAGACTACGAAACTACCTGTTTCCGCAACCGCGAAGTTTACGCCGGTCAATGCGGCGCGGCGGGTAAGAAACTTGTCGCGCAAATGCTGGCGGGCGGCTTCGGTGAGATACTGCGGATCGGTGGCGCCGGCTTCCGTGCCCAAATGTTCGTGGAAAAGGTCACCGATATCCTTCTTTTTCAAGTGAATAGCTGGTAATACAATATGGCTCGGCGGCTCGTTGCGGAGTTGTACAATGCGTTCGCCCAGGTCGGTATCGATCACCTCGATGCCGTTCTTTTGCAGAAACTCGTTCATATGGCATTCCTCGGTGAGCATCGACTTGCTTTTGACCATCTTGTCGATCTTGTGCTTTTTCAAAAGTCCGAGTACGATCTCGTTATGCTCGGCCGCATTCGCCGCCCAATGCACCTGCACGCCATTTTCCTTGGCTTTTTGCTCAAAGGAAATCAATAGCTCGTCGAGGTGCGAGAGCACATAATGCTTGATACCCGACGCCGCTTCACGGAGCTGCTCCCATTCGGGCAGTTGTTTGGATGATTTATCGCGTTTCTGACGCACGAACCACAGCGTTTCGTCGTGCCAGTTTACGTAAGGTTCGTCTCTGTTGAACACTTCGGAGGCGTCCGCGTGCTCCATTACTGTTTTGGACATAGCTGCCTTAACAATTAGATAATGGTATTTAAAGAAGAATAAGATTTGTACTTTTCACATTCGTTGCATTATTTCAAGTTTGCAGTTTGTTTAATAAACAACTTTTTACAAATCGAAAAAATGCTATTTTCTTGTATTGCAATATCTTAT
>DATMSL010000341.1:0-2417 GCA_035565435.1 Dyadobacter sp.
TATCAGTGGATCGGTGCGTACTTCGGACGGCGAGCCGGTGGAGCTCGTCACGGTCAATGTGAAGGGTACCACCAAGGGGGCATTGACCGACCGTAACGGTAAATACCAGATCAAGAATGTTCAACCCGGATTGCAAAGGCTGGTAGCGTCGTTTATAGGTCTGGAAAAACAGGAACAAACGATCGAGGTGGTGGCAGGCGGCATTGCCTCACTGGATTTTACGTTGAAAGAAAATGCTTCGCAGTTGCAGGAAGTGATGGTCTCGGCTCGCAACCTGAACCGCGAGAATGTGATTGTAGCCAAAATACCATTGAAGAAGCTTGAAAACCCGCAGGTTTACAGCACTGTTTCGTCCGAAATCATGAAGCAGCAGGGTATTACGAGCTATGACGACGCCCTGCGCAATGTGCCGGGCATTGCGCGTACATGGGAATCGACGGGTAGGGGAGGCGACGGGGCGTCTTACTTTGCATTGCGCGGCTTCGAAGCGCAACCACTGCTGTACAATGGTTTTCCGGGCATTACCAGCGGTAACCTCGATCCGTCCAATGTCGAAGAGATCCAGGTGATCAAAGGGCCTTCCAGTACGCTGTTTGGCGGCTCTTTTTATGGCTACGGCGGCATTATTAACACCATCACCAAGAAGCCCTATCACCAATTTGGAGGTGAAATCGGCTATAATGCCGGCAGTTTTGGGCTGAACCGGGTTACTGCCGACATCAATACTCCTCTAAGCAAAGCCGATAAGATCGCCTTGCGCGTAAACACCGCTTACCATTCCGAAAACAGTTTTCAGGATGCGGGTTTCAAGAAGTCGTTCTTCATCGCGCCTGCGCTCGTGTATGAGGCGAGCGACAGGCTGACTTTCCATTTCCTGACCGAGATCCTCCAAGAAGAAAGGGCCGTGGCGCCGGTGTTTTTCCATTCCGACCGTTCGAGTCCATTACCATTCAAAAATCTTGGCGAACTGAACCTGGACCCGCGTTTGTCGTTTACTTCGAATGACTTGTCGATCCGTAACCCGCGTTTTAATTTGCAGGCGCAGGCGGTTTACAAGCTTTCGGATGAATGGACTTCGCAGACGGTGTTTTCGAGAGGATTGGTGAAATCAAATGGTATTTACACGTATATCTGGGATGATGTTTCCGGAGATAACTGGTTTAGTCAATATTTCCACAACGAGCAGCAAACGACGAATACGACGGATATCCAGCAGAATTTCAATGGCGATTTCAAGATCGGCAGCATGCGGAACAGGCTTTTGGTAGGAGTGGATTATTTCAAAAGAAATGTAATCGACAACGGGTCCGGCTGGGGCAGGGCACGCAATGTAACGCCGCAGGGGGATGTCAACTACGCCGATCCCTACTCGGGTGACACGCTTGCGCCCGTGTACCTTACGCAGGCGTCGGTGAATAACCTGCTGGCCGCGACCGAGGCCGGGCCAAGCAATATCAGCAATTCATCGTTGGGCTTCTATGCCTCCAACGTTCTGAACTTTACCCCGAAACTGAGCGCGATGGTGAGCTTGCGGGCGGATCGGTACGATTCGAAAGGAGACCGCAGCACTTCGGAGGACGATTATGATCAATGGGCGCTGTCACCGAAGTTCGGGATTGTATACCAGCCCGTAATTGACAAGATTTCACTTTTTGCCAACTACATGAATGCGTTCATTAATGTGGCGCCGCGCCGGGTTACGGATGCCGACGGCACAAATCCCCGGGTAAAATCGTTCCGGCCCGAACATGCCGATCAATGGGAGTATGGTATTAAAACCAATTTGTTTTCGGACAAACTGGCTGTTACGCTCTCGGTGTACGATATCAAGGTGTCGGATCGCGTAATGCCCAACCCAGCCAACATCCTCGATTATAACCAGGGCGGAAAAGTGGGAAGCAAAGGTTTTGAACTCGATATTGTAGCTAATCCGCTAACCGGCCTGAACCTGATCGCCGGTTTTAGTCACAACAAGACCAAAGTGATCTCAGGTGATCCCGAAGACTTTTATAGCGAGCCGGGCCGTGTAATCGGTGGGCAGGGACCACAGAATCTCGCCAATTTCTGGGCTACTTACCGCATCAGCAGCGGCACATTGAAAAACGCCGGTTTTGGTATCGGTGGAAATTATGCCGGGGAATACAAGGTGATCGACAACAGCAAGACCGGCATATTTACCCTGCCAAGCTACACTTTGCTGAATGCGAGCGTGTTCTATAATGCCAGTCATTTCCGTATTTCAGTGAACGTCAATAACATTACCGACAAGCAATACTACATCGGTTACTGGTCGGTGAACCCGCAGAAGCCAAGGAACTCGACATTGAGCGTGGCTTATAAATTTTAAGTAAAAGCATGAAACTCCGGGGCGGGAAGCAGCGTTTTTGCTTCCGGCTTTTTTATTTTAAAAATTTTTG
>DATMSL010000342.1:0-41440 GCA_035565435.1 Dyadobacter sp.
CCCTTCGGCAACTGGTATTCATTGCTGATCTTCCTCAGCCTTTTAAGATCGTCTCCGGCCGAGGCGTGTTCAGCCTCCATGAGTCCGATCACCAGGTTCAGGTCGGGCGTATCCTGTACCTCCTCTTTGTTCCTCGCCTGCAAGAGCTGTTTGATGGCCGGAAAAACCACGCCTTCCTCTTTTTCCAGATGGTTGTACAAATCAGCAAGTAACTGCCGTACTTGCTCGGAAAGCGCAAACAACTCGGGATGCTGGTCGCCATGGCGGCTCGCTACCCTGGCCGCAAGCCCTGTGACAATAGGGCCGTTTTCCCTGAGATACTGATGATGTACATTCATGATATAGTCGATCAGGAAACCGGGCTGCCAGGCGGCAAAATTCAAGGGCTGCTGCGAAGCAGGCAGCGCAGCGGCGGCAGCCAGCGTTTCTTCGAACTGCTCCTGCGTTACACCTGCGTCGCGCAAAGCATCTTTGAGCTTTCGTTTTCCCCCGCAACAGAAGTCAATGCCCAGCTTCCTGAAAGCATCGGCTTTGCTCATGTCTTTCGAAGCGATCTGGCCTACCGTTTCTTCGGCATCCTCTACCCCTTTTTTCGCAATTTGTACTTGCCAGTAGTCGGGCCCCTGCTGCAAATAATTCCAGGTAAAAACATTCCCCCGCTCGCCCAGCAGCTGATAGTACAGCGGCTTGGGGTCGTGGTCATTAAAAATGACAAATGCATCGCCCGGCAACAGCGCATCGAAATGCTGAAAAATGGTAGCGTGTCTGAAACGGGGTTCGATTTCAGTAACATTTATAGTCGGTATGGTTTCCATAAGTCGGTTGTTTTTGAAAGTGGATACTAAGTGTTTCTTATAAATCCTTGTTCTTGAATCGGGTCGTGGAAATGCGCAGCGGAACGACGATCCAGAGGAGCATTACGGCCAGGGCGACGAGCATGCCGCTTCCGCTTCCGAAAAACTGACGGAAAACGGCGCCGGTATAGCCCATCATCGCCGAAACGTCGATGCGCAGCAGGATCAGTACGCGGCTGAGATCAACCGGATTCAATGCGGTGAGTGCCACCATTCCTTTTTCGATCGGGTAGTCCGAAAACTGGAATAGCAGGAACAGCACCAGTGTATCGAAGAGCATCGCGAAATAGAGCCAGAGCATAATAGCAACGCCGATCCCCTTGGCCTTATCACGGATTTTGACGGACGCCAGCAGCGATATCGCGACAAAAATGACAGAGAGCAATATACCCGACGCAATCATGATCAGCCCTGTGACCGACCCGGCGTAGATCAGAATGGCGATTCCTGCGCCGGCAACGAACGACAGGCTCAGCGACATGGCCAGGCCGGCAAACATGCTCAGCCAAATCGTTTTGCGCTGTAATGGCTGACTTACCAGCAGCTCGATAAATTCACTGCTGTTATAAATGTAAATGGTGGAAAAAATGATGCTGACCAGCGGAACGATGGACAAGACGATATTCAGCAGGCTCAGAATGCCTTTCGCGGGGTTGTCCTCGATCGCGAAAACAGAAAGGGAGATCGCCAGCAATACCAGCGTGTAGGCGATCACGATCCGGCTGCGCAGGATATCGGCAATGATGTATTTGATCATCTTTTTCATAATCTTTTCATTGTATGGCGGTTTGAGCTGCCAGCGTATCGTCTTCCTGCCGCATGACCGCCGCGATGGCCCGTGCCAGCTTTACTTCGCCGGTCTGGCTTTGCAGTTCTTCCATTGTTTTATGAAACCTGAGGCTTCCATCCTGCATGTAAATCGCCTCGGTAACAAGCTCGTCGAGTTCGCTTAAAATGTGGGAGGTAATGATCACCAGTTTGTTTTTCGCCTTTTCAGAAAGAATTTTCTCGCGCAGGATCTCGGACGACAGGGGATCCAGACCGGCCGAAGGTTCGTCGAGGATCAATGCCTGTGAGCCGAACATAAAAGCAAGGCAGGCGCTCACTTTCTGCCGGGTCCCGCCGGAGAGCGTGCCCATGCGCTTGTCGAGCAGGGATGTTATTTTAAATGCTTCGAATAGCTCATTGTCGATCCGGTTTTCGGGCAGCTTCCGGATATCCTTCATCATGTCGAGTACCTGCCCGATGCTCATGTTTTCGGGATAGCGGCCGATTTGCGGCATGTAGCCGATGTTGTTCCGGTAAAGCCAGTCATTGGTGATGCTTTTACCTTCGAAACAGATCGTACCGCTGTCGGGGATCACCATACCGAGAATGGATTTAATGACCGTCGTTTTACCGCTGCCGTTGGGGCCGATGAGTGCAATGCATTCGCCGCGCCGGCAGTCGAACGACACATCGCTGAGTACTTTAAACCTGCCAAATTGCTTGGATATGTTCTGTACGGAAATCATAATATCACGGGTTTCATTGCGGGCAGCGCATCTTTGAGCTGTTCGGGCGTCATGCCGGGGATCATTTTTTCGGTGCGGTCGAGCAGGCTCACCATAAAGCTCCTGAAGAGGAGCATTGCAGCCGGAAAACGTTCGACGATCATAGAATAGAGGCTCACCGGCCGGTAGGGTACATCCCCGATCCCGTCCTTATCCAGGTCATAGCCTTCGTATTTGTCCCAGTAATTTTTGTCAAATGTGTTCAGCACCAATGAGCTGTTGGTAGCTACATCGAAGGTATTGCCCTGGAAATTGTTGCTTTCCACCCGGTTGTCCATGCAGCTCGCCTGTATTTTCAATGCCCATCCATTCGCCCGGAATACATTCTTTTGGATGCGGATGCGGGAAGCGCCTTCCATAAAAATGCCGGTTGTGTTTCCCAAAAAGCTGTTGTTCCCGATATCGCTGTCGGAAATCTCTTTCAGCAGGATGCCGTAGGCCGAATCGCCCCAATTGTCTTTGAAAACATTATTCTTCATATGCACGTGATGGGTATACATCACCGCCACGCCCGCCCCGTTGCTGCTGAAAGTGTTGAAAGTATAGGTATTGTTATGGGCAAACATGAAATGCAATCCGTAGCGCAGGTTGGCATGGCTTACATTGCTTTTGACATTGGTATGGGTCGTAAATTCAAGGTAAATGCCATCGCGGTGGCCCTGTACCCTGTTACCGGCGATCACCAGACTGTCGCTTTTCCAGCTGTGTATCCCATTGCCTATCAGGTGTTCGGCCTTGCCGAAAGCCCGCAGGCGGTTATTTTCGATGAGGCAATGTTTGGACTGCTGTAAATAAATGCCGAAGAAATTATCTTCCAGCACGTTGTTTCGCACGGTAACGTGATGCGTGTTGTATACCCTGATTCCGGCCACATCCTGCATGGACGACTGCCCGGAAGCTTTCACCACAAAGCCGTCCACCGTCACATAGGGTGATTTAATGGAAATGATCTCGTATTGCTTCGCCCCGTCCAACACAGGCTTGCCAATGCCTTTCAACACGAGCGGCTTGTCGATCACGATGTTACCCTCCCGGAACAATCCTTTGTAAACCAGAACAGTATCACCGTTACCCGCCATCCCGACGGCCTGTTTGATGCTTGTAACAGCATGCTGCCGCCCTACCCGGATCGTCTTCGACCAGGCATTGGCCATTCCGCCTTTCCAGAAGAACAGCAGCATTAAAAGGCCTGTATATTTGAAATTGCTCATCGATATGAAGCGCTATTTTGTCAGCACATCCCACGCTATAACGGTTCCCTGAAACTGGTTTTGGGCCTGAGCCAGCTCGGTGGCGTCTTTGAAACCAGCGCAGTTCCCTCCCATAGGGCTTCTGAGCTGTTCGCTATGCAGCAGGGACACCTCCGTGACGGGCATTAGTGCTTCCGTTTTGAAATCGGCCACGTAGAAAGCTCCTGCATCGGCTTGGTCGATTTCACCTTCCGTAGTGAAGGAAATCATGCATTTGACATCATCGAACTTATAGGACCTCCCCTTCTGGGAAATCATCTCACAGCTGAACCGCAGGTCGCTGATCGTCATTTTGCAATGAGCACAGGCGTCCGTGCCGCGTTGAATGGGTTGCGCGCCGGAGGGCCCGCACGACTGCATGCCAGCGAGACCGGCAGCAACGAACAACAGGGTCAGTACCAGCCTGCGTTGGCCGGTCATTCTGCCTGCGCTCCGCCCGGCGAGCCATTCGCGGAGCATGCAGCCAGCCACCGCAATGCCCGTGAGGATAAAAATCCAGCCGCCCGCGGCGGGTATGCTGTACGCGCCGAAGTTGAGCAACTGCTTGAAGCCGATCAATGGCGGCTGGTAAGACATCCCCGGAACGATGATCGCCGCATCCGGGCTCAGGTTGTGACCGTAGTCGTATTCCCATTTCCAGAAGTCGACCATCGCCGCGATGCCGAACAATGCAAACAACGCCAATGCCGCATATCCCCCGGCACGTTTGCCCCAAATGGCCGTCCCGATGAAAAGCAGGGCAAAGAAGATGATCAGGGACGGCAAGACGGTAAACTCCGCGAAATCGCTGGTGTGCAGGGTTTTCATACCAATGTAGTGGTTCAAACCATTGATAATATCGACATTACCTGCCAGCTTGTCGCTGTAAATCAGGAGTTCGAGGCCTTCCGGATACTGCGGCGCGCTGAGCTGGATACGCCATATCGGGAAGTGATTGACCAGTAACAGGGCAATTCCCGAAACGATCAGCAGTATTCTGTGGATAGCGAGCATTTGAGACTTTTTCATGGAAATCGTGCTTTATTCCGCGGGCAGGTTGGTGCCCGTATTTCCTACCAATGCCACTTTGCTGCCGGCAGGCGAGACGCGGACGTAGCCCGACATTTCCTGGTGTAGCGCGCTGCAAAAGTCCGTGCAATAGATCGGGGAGATGCCGACACGGTCCGGAATCCATTTCAGCGTTTGCGTTTCACCCGGCATTACAAGCAATTCACCATTGGCTGCGCCCTTCACGGCAAAGCCATGCGGAACGTCCCAGTCCTGTTCCAGGTTGGTGACGTGGAAATACACCTCGTCACCGATCTTCACGCCCTCGATATTGTCCGGCGTAAGGTGCGAACGTATCGCGGTCATGTACACGTGTACCTTGTTGCCCTGCCTAACCACCTTGGTCTCAGCTTCTCCTTTCGAAGCATAAGGGTGCTTGTTGGCCTCCAGTTTGAATGTCTTCACCGACTGATCTTTCACTTTGTCGGCCCGGATGGCCTGGGCGTAGTGCGGCTCGCCGATGGTTGGAAAATCCAGTATGAGCTGCATTTTATCCCCCGAAATGTCGAATAGCTGTGCACTTTGAGCAAGCTCAGGCCCGGTTGGCAGAAAGCGGTCTTTGGTAATCTTGTTATAAGAAATGACATATTTACCGTCTGGCTTTTTAGAATCGCCTCCGGGGATCATCAGGTGGCCCGGCGAGTAAAAAGTAGGCTGGCGATCTATCACTTTGAGGTCTTTAATGTTCCACTTCACGATTTCCGATGAGACGAACATCGTGGTGATCGCATTACCGCGGCCGTCGAATTCGGTATGCAGCGGTCCGAGGCCTGGTTTCTGCACTTCGCCGTGAAGCGCAGCCTCGTATTTAATAACCGGTATGCCATTGTAATCCCCCTCAAAGGACTTGCTTTCGATCGCCTTGATCATTTTGGAAAAAGAAAAGACCGGAATCAGTGCGGCCAGCTTCCCGCTGCTCACCATATATTCGCCCGTAGGATCAATATCGATGCCGTGGGGCGATTTAGGGCATGGGATGAAGTAGCAAAGGTCTTTCAGCTCTTTGGAACTCAGCACGACTACTTCGTTTTTCAGCTCGGAAGTCGAGGTATGACTTTCCTCGCTGTATTTGTTATGGGCATATTTAACCTTCACTTTTTTACCTTTTCCGGCTTTCAGGTATTCTTCTGCCTTTTTCCAGTTCACGGCCATGATAAAGTCCTTGTCGTTTTTGGAAGCATTTACTTCCAGCAGCGTGTTGGCCTGTTCGGTATTATAGCAGGAGAAGAAAAACCAACCGTGCGAAGGTCCCTTCCCGGCCCGGCTCAAATCGAAATTGACACCCGGCGTCTCGATCTGGAAGGCGATATCCATGTTGCCGTCCTTTTGGTCTACGCTTACAAAGCTGAGCGTGCCCCTGAAATTCTTTTTGTAAGTATTAATCGGCACATCCCCGTCGGCCTGGTCCATCGGCACGCTGAAACGCGTTCCGGCAACCACGTATTCGGTGTTTTCCGTAATGAATGGCGAGGAGTGGTTACCCCCGCTGTTGGGTAGTTCAAGGATTTCAGCGGTCCGGAACGTTTTCAGGTCGATCCTCGCCAGGCGGGGTGTGTTGTTACCGTTCACAAACACCCAGCGGCCGTCGTTCTCGCCGTTTGTCTTCGAAAGCTGCACGTGGTGCAGGTCGTCCCAGGGCACATTGCCGTGGGAAGTGTTCAGCATCGGCTTGGTCTCTTCACTGAACCCCCAGCCTTTTTCAGGGTCCATCGAGAATACGGGAATCACCCGCAGCAGCCGTCCTGACGGAATACCATATACGGACAACTGTCCGCTGAAACCGCCAGAGACGAAGTTGTAGAACTCGTCGTACTTACCCGGCGCCACGTAGGTTTTGGAAGCGGCATCACCGCTGATGGCCGTGTCGGCGCTTTTGGGTTTACACGATTGAAAGGTGCTGAGAACAACGGCCACCGAGGCCGCACCTATAATGTACTGGATAGTCTTCATACAAATTGGGATTATTGGGAAACAAGGAAGCATTTACTTCACTCCGTCATTCTGGCGCATGAATTCAAGAATATGGCGGGCATCATCGTCAGACAGGTTCTGATTGGGCATCCTCACCAGACAGATTTCCAACTGCGCCTGCAACTGCGGATCTTTGTCGATCATCGCGTCGGGATTGGTGATGAAGTTCATGATCCACTCGGGTTTGTGTTTTGTGCTGACGCCCCTCCAGCCGGGGCCTACCAGCTTTTCGTCCGTCAGTTTGTGGCAGCTCGAACATTTGAGGTCGAAGATCTGCTTGCCGCTGGACGCCATTCCGGCATCAAGCTTTGCGGAGATTTCGATATTACTGAATTTACCTTCTCCACGCTGCGGGTCATATTCCGATACGGCGGGCTTTTCCGCTGGCGCTGTGGTGTCGGCGGCCTTTTCGCTTTTTTGTCCGCATGCATATAATATTACTCCCGAGAGCATCAGCATTAGGGTCTTTTTCATATTCCTGGCGTTTGGGTGAAAATGGCTGTTTCTAACAGTTTTAAGGTTTTTTGTAACTGTCTTTGGCAAATGTAGGCGTGTGTATGCCGCTGTTTTATGCGTTCACGCATAAAGCCAGGCTGTGAGGGTCAGATGGGGCGCTTTTCGGGAGTTTTAGCCTCATTATTCACGTATTTAATTGATAATCAATAATTTACAAATACTGATTTATATCAGATTTCAGCATTGCCGTTGTCAGTAATCGCCAGCTGTTATGTTACTAGGTTTGGCCAACAAAACTGCAACCGCCATGATGATCAATATCGATTTGCTGGTCCGATATGGAGCTGTTTACAAAAAGGCCGCTGCCAAAGAGGTCATCTTCTTTGAAGGAGAAAGCGGACTCTACTACCATCAGCTGGTGGAGGGAAAAGTGGCCTGGTCCAACTTCAACGACGACGGCAAAGAAATTCTTCAGGAACTGGTTTCAGCCGGAGAATGCTTCGGCGAGCTACCCCTGTTCGACCATCAAAGCTACGCATGCACGGCCGTGGCCCTGACCGACTGTGTAATCCTCCGTCTGAGCTCAGCCGCATTTTCACAGCTGCTTCAGGAGCAGCCCCATATCAGCCTCGCATTCAGCAAACTGCTGGCCCAGCGACTACGATTCAAACTGTTTTTGCTTCGGGAACTGGCCGGCAACTCGCCGGAGAAGACGGTCGAAAAGCTCTACACCTACCTGCATGAGCACAGCGACAAGGTATGCGGCGTTTGCAACAAATTGCTGCTGACCAGGCAGCAAATCGCCAACCTCACCGGCATGCGCGTTGAAACGGTGATCCGGGCCACCAAAGCGCTGGAAAATCGGGGGAGGGTAAGTATTATTAAAGGAAAAGTCTTTCTGGCCGCGCGGCAATGATTATCCGTCTATTCAGCGTTATCGATTCGGTTAAGGGCACCGCCTGGGCAAAAATATGCCTCCTGAATCTGATGATCGTGGCTTGCCTGGGGCTTCTGATGCGGCTGAACATCGTTATGACGCTCCCCTGGCTCAATCAGGGATTTACCCTTCATGCCCATTCGCATTTCGCATTCTCAGGTTGGATCTCGCAGGCACTGACGCTCTGCATTGCATTGGCGGTCACAGGCAGGAACTTTAACGATGCATTGCCGTCGCGATACAACCGGCTGCTCACATTTAACCTGTTTTGTTCATATGGCATGCTTGTCAGTTTTCTGCTGCAAGGCTATGCGGCCGTATCGATTATATTCTCTACGCTGTCCATTCTGGTCAGCTTTGTCTTTTACACATTTTGCCGGAGGGACAAAACCGACATCGCCGCACGGCAACTTTGGTGGAAGTTTATGCACCTGGCCATGATTTTCGGGATGCTTTCGGCATTAGGGACTTTCATGCTCGCCTATACGATGGCCGCGCAACCGGGCAATTTCGAATTACGGCTCGCTTCGGTGTATTTTTATTTACACTTTCAATACAATGGCTGGTTCTTCCTGGCTTGCCTGGGTTTGTTCCAATATTGGCTCGCAGGCAGAAACATTGCATTACCTGCCTCACCGACTATCTTCCGGCTTCTCGCGGGCTGCATTGTAACCACCTATCTGCTTTCGATCAACTGGCTACCCTTCCCGAAATACCTGCATGCATTCACAATCCTGACTGCCGCCGTACAACTCTTAACCTGGGGCCTGTTTATGGCGGGCTTATGGCAGAAAAGGCGCGCTATTGCAGCTGAACTCTCTCCGGCAATGCGGTGGTTGCTCAGCGTTGTCCTGCTTGCGGCCAGTATTAAATTCACGCTGCAGGCGGCCTCTTCCATTCCCGCGCTGGCTACGCTCGCCTTCGGTCTGAGGCCGGTAGTAATCGCTTATCTGCACCTGGTATTACTTGGAATGATTTCGCTGTTCATCATCAGTTGGTTCTTTGAACATGAGGCCATCGATCTGGCCACATTCAGCCGCAAGGGCCTGGCGATCTTCGTATCCGGCGTCATAGCGAACGAAATGTTCCTGATGGTCCAGGGCATCAGCGCGCTCAGTAGTATTTACGTGGGTTTCATGCCGGAAGCGCTTACAGCGGCAGGATTGGTGCTGGTTTCCGGCAGCTGGCTAATGGTACGGTCGGCATAACCTGCCTACTACGTCGAAATTTTTCGACATTAACACACCTCAACAAGCAACGATTTCCCCCTTGCCCGTGTCGATCAGACTTAGTCTCAAATCGAAACGGGTTTCTGTTTCGGGTAGAAATTTACTTATCAACTACACCGGGTATCGAATGGGGAAATTTTTCTTGTGCATTGTTTTGATTCTGTACGGCTTGCCTGCTGCATTTCCGGTTTTTGCGCAGGAGTATTCCTATTGTTCCGGCGAAACGGCCATGCTGGAATCAAAAGGAGCGAACGTGCGCTGGTATGCCGATTCCCATAAATCGAAATTACTGCATACAGGAAACACCTATCAGATGACCGTAACCAAACCCGATACTTTCTATGTAACACAGACCTTGCAAAATCAGGAAACAAAGCCCGTTCCCGTTGTCTTAAAAATCGGCGATCCGGTTATTTCCCATATTGCTGTAACCCACGCAAGTTGTAATAAGGACAATGGAGCTATTTCCGTGACCGCACAGGGCGATGGCCTGACTTATAGCCTAAACAACGGCCCCTTTCAGACTTCTCCGGTATTTTCCAGCCTGTATTCAAAATTTTTTAAGCTTACAGTCAAATCCACCCAGGGATGCATGGTGACCCGTGAGGTTGAAATTGAGAGAAAATCTGTTCCGTCGTTTGTTATGGCCGTGGTTCTGAATCCATGCGAACCAGGTAACAAGGACTTTGGCGCGCTTGCATTAGGCGGGTACGGAGAAATAACCTACGCGCTCGATGACGGGCCGTTCCAGCAATCCGGGATTTTTCAGGATCTGGAAGCCGGCAGGTACATGCTGCGGGCAAAAGACTCGCAAAGCTGCGAAAGTAAGATGGAAATAGTGATACCTGATCAGAATCAGGCTGTCACTTTGGATGACGTAAAAGTGGAGCACGCCAGATGCGGAGGAGAATTTGGCGTTGTGGCCATGCATGCGACAGGGAACGGCCCGCTTCAATATTCGCTTGACGGAACAACCTATGCCGCTTCACCCGACTTCTACAACGTCTCGCCAGGAGCGTACACGGTTTTTGTAAAAGACGGGGCCGGATGTACCGACAGCGCCGCAATTAATATTAAAAAGAGCCCGGCTCCCGTAATTCTTGATGTAATCGAATCGAATGCCAGTTGCGGGAAAGACGATGGTTCTCTTATAATCCATGCCATTGGCAGCGGACCGCTTTTCTTTTCGATCGATGCGGTTCATTACGTGACCGACACGGTATTCACGAGCCTATCCCCATTGGTCCAAAACATTTACATCAGGGACACTGCCGGTTGCGACATGGCCCGGTCTGTCACCATCGGCAGAGACTGTCTGGACAACGTCTACATACCAACGGCATTTTCACCGGACCAGGATGGCATTAATGAAGTAATGGAAATTAAATTTTCCATGGCCTCCGTAAAAATCACCTCGTTCAGAGTGTTCAATCGCTGGGGAAATGTTATTACTTCCGTTACCAATAAAGCTGTGCAGAGCGGCGTAGCGCTATGGGATGGTTTCTACAAAGGAGACAAAGTTCCTCCCGGTGCTTATCCGTACGAATTGGGTATCGAATTTGAAAACGGTAGAAAAGAATTGATTCGAAATACGATCATGGTAATGCGATAGAAGCCCAAAGAAGAGCACGCTTACCAAGTGACTAAGCAAATATTTTCCTGAACAAGCGTGAACCTAGTCCGCTTTGACAACTTTGATCAATTTCGTTTCCGTCGGTCCGACAACTCTGAGCATCATTAAGCCGGCAGGCTGTTTTTGGACATTAAATATTACTTTTGACGACCGGGCAGCCTGCGGTACTTCGTGCTCTGCCAGCACGGAACCATTCATGTTCATCAGTTCGAGGAGAACGGTGCCGGACCGGTTGGGGGCCAGCTCGATAATCAGGGATTCCCGGATGGGATTTCCCAGGATTTTCAAGTTTGTACCTGAGAGAGGCTCAGTTGGCGGGGCGCTGGCATATGCGTTGACGGCGACCGGACAAAAGGTGCACGGAACCGCTTTATAAAGCTCTCTGCCAAGCTCGGGAGCTCCCGCGAAAAAGAAAACCTGGGTTCCCAGTGCCATGTAGGTCCTGGCAACGGCGGGCCCCGATGGGTTGATATCAGCAATTTTGCGTGTCCCGTCGGCCGTGCCATTCGAGACATACGGCTCGTCAGATTCCAATGTAAAGAAGAGTCTGCCGTTCGCCTCTTTCATTTCTCCAATGTCAGAACTGCCGTTGGTCGTCAAATCTTTAATCATCACCGTTCCGGAGGAAGTCCCGTCTGATTTCCATAGCTCCCTGCCATATACCGGCTCATAAGCTGTAAAAAACACCTGATTGCCTACTTTGGTTAAAGTTCCGGGAGATGATCCGCTGAATGGGTTGATGTTTTTTACGCGTACTGTGCCGGTAGCTGTACCGTCCGATTTGTACAGCTCGCTGTCACCGTTGACTAGCAGGGACATAAAAAGAAGGTTATTCGCGACAACCAGCCAGGATAATTGCGTGATCCCCCCGGATAACTGCAAATCTTTGACAATACTGGTACCTGCCGTAGTTCCGTCGGACCGCCAGAGCTCGGTTCCATGAATACCGTCATCGGCCAGGAAATAGAGCATGTTGTTCATCACCACGAGGTCGTAAGTCCCGGTTGAGCCCGTCGGGTTGATATCCCTGACCAGATACGTACCTCCCTCGGTGCCGTCGGTCCGCCAGAGTTCATCTCCTGTGAGTCCATCGTTAGCGATGAAGTAGGCGATGTTATTCAAAATAGCCATTTTGCCATTGAAATAGGCCGCCTCCGAGCCTTCATGCTTATTGATATTCCTGATCATCACCGTGCCGGCAGCGGTTCCGTCGGTTTTCCATAGCTCTTCGCCATCAATGCCATTGTCCGCCCTGAATAAAAGGATATTGTTATAAGCCGAAAGTGCCCATGGATTCGAACTACCTGTTGGGTTAATGTCTTTGACCAGGGCTGTCCCCGCAGCTGTGCCATCCGACTTATAGACTTCGCGCCCATTCGTACCCGTCGCGGCAAAAAACAGGGTGCCATTTAATGCTGTTAAGTGATTGGGATCTGCGCCACTGCCAGGGTTAAGGTCCTTGATTCTTACAGTAGACTGTTCGGTACCGGTTGTTTTCCATATATCTCCCCAGGCCGGAAAATAGAGGGTGTTACCCATCGCAATGCCATCACGGCCAGTGAAGGATCCTCCGCTACCGGGGTTGATATCTTTCACGAGGGAAACCGAATAGTTTAAAGGTGTGGGTTGCAGCTGGCCAAAGACGGAATTCCAGAAGGCAAACAGAAGGACGTTTAATTTCCTGATGTGTCGACGAATAGCACTTTTCATATCCGTAATATTTAAGGCCAAAAATCAAAACAGAAGCAATTGTACTGATTGTCAAATAGATAATCAATTCAATTTTATTATCCGGCCAAATTACGCGATTGACTCGGCGTCTTCATTGAGATCGGCGAACCTTGTTTTCACGACATACCCGGTAGCTGCCCTATCTGAGACCAATCATTTCGCTATCGACGCAACAGTTGATCAATTACAGGCACGGATAGCACCGCTACCAACTCGTCCAGCCGCCATCAACCAGCAGATTATGCCCGGTAATGAATGCGGAGGCGTCCGAGGCCATAAACACGACCGGCCCTTTGATATCCGCGTCATCGGCGAACCGTCCCAGCGGGGTGAGTCTTTTGTAGTTTTCAATGAACTCCTCCTTCCCTTCCAGCTGCGCGACCCCGGGCCCGTATCCACCCGGACTAATGCAATTGGCCCGGATGTTGTACCGGCCATAAAAATTAGCCAGCCATTTGGTGAAACCTACCATTCCCCATTTGTCGTACGTATAGTTGACCGGACTTGTCATGCCGGTCTGCCCATAAACCGGAAAATGCGGTCCTACCGCTCCCTGGATCGATCCGATATTGATAATGCTTCCGTTACCTGCGGCCTTCATGGGTTCGATAACCGCCCGGGTCATGAGCACGAGCCCGGTAGCGTTGACGCGCTGTGCCGCTTCCCAGCCGGTAACCTCTATTTCTTCCAGGTTCTGAAAACCCTGCCTCGAAACAGCATTATTGACGAGGATATCTATACGTCCGAATGTGTCCATGACACTTTCCACAAGTGTGCGGATCGAAGCTTCATCTTCCAGGTCTAGCGGCATGGCTGTTGCCAGGAGGCCCCGGGCCGACAACCCGGATGCTAAATCCTCACAGGTGCTTATGTTACGTGAGGCAATGACTACCTGAGCGCCCGCTTCCGCCAGGGCTATGGATATGGGTGTACCAAAAAAGCCGGCTCCTCCGGTGACGATCGCAACTTTGCCGGTCAAACTGAATAACTGGTTCATCATCTGATTAAATTTTCCATCTTCCCGGCGTAAGAATTTCGTCGGGGACAGCTGTAAATACTTTAACAAATTCGTCCCGAACCGACGCCGGGATCTCGGGGGCACCGAGCAACTTCACATTTTCCGCCAGCTGGGCAGAAGTAGCCGCTCCCACCACAATGCTATCGATCCCCGGCAGGTCCCTTACGTAGGAAAAGGCCAGGCCGGCGATATCGGCCGGATATTCTTCCGCAAATGTGTGAAGCTGCTTCAAAAGTGGTATAGCTGGGACAAGGTTGCCACTGATTTGCCCGGGATCCATAAAAAACAATCCTTGCAGGAACACACTACGTGCAAAAACGAGTTTCTGTGCCTGAGCGAGACGCTGCAATGCGCCCGAAACGACCAGCCGCTGATCGAAGATATTCACCGGCACCTGCACCGCCTCAACGAGCGGCTCCGACACGCAGAAGGCAACATCCGCCGGCTCATACACCGACACCCCGCCTATGTCGATCAACCCCTGCTCCTTGAGCCGCGAAATGATCACCGGCAATATCCCGGCCACCGCATCCATCGGCTCTTCTCCCTTGTGCAGCAGACAGACGGGCAGCTTGTTGATACCCAGGCATTCAACGGAAGCTCTAACGCTGCCCTCGACCGATTTCCAGGCCCGCTCCAATGCGCCGGCATCCTGCGGGGGGATCTTAAATTTGGAAACCATATTCAGGTCAGCTCCCGTATGGCCCGCCAAAAAACGGCCTAATAGCGCCTCGGAGGCACCATACTCCCGTGCCGTATCGAAGGTGGTAATCCCTGCATCCGCTGCCATACGCAGCATAACCAGTGCTTCCCGGTCGTCGGGCATACCTTGTGAATTGGATATTCCGTAAGGCATCCCCAGCTGAACGGTCCCTAAGGTGAGCTGGGAAAAACGGTATCCTTTAAATGCGATTGTTTTCATAGATCAGCTATTGCCGAAAGTCAATGTATTTTAATAAACTCCAATAATAGCAGGCGTTCTGATACCGGGTTTGATCTCGCCGCTAATGTAGATCCACTGGTTCTGCCAATGCACCACCGGCAGGGTCACGCGAGCCGGAATATGCTGCTGCCGGCCTGCAAACTCCCAGGAATCGGTGTGGGGGAAATAGTAGAGCAGGTCGTTGGTAATCCCCGGGTGCGAGGATGGCGTCTTGTGTTGGGCCGTCACGGCATCGACCCCGCCCCAGAACAAAAATCGGTCGCCCTTTAACACCGGGAGCACCGAACCACCGGCGGACATGCCTCTTGGCATTGCCGCAAGCTTTTCCCAATGCGCACTCCGCTGTCCGCCCGAATGCTCAATGCTCAGCCGGTAGCCATCCTGATGAATCAGTCTGTATGAATTTCCTTTGGAATTAACCGCCGTCGCCTCGCCGCTGAACATATAAAAGTCGCCGTCAAATGTCGCGCAAACCGGGAAAATGCGCCCGGGGCCGGGCCATGCTTCCAATTCAGTCCAACCAGCTTCAACTTGCTTCAAATCCAGCGCCAGGCATTTATTCAGTCCCGGACCTGTGGGCGAAACACTCCCCCCCACCACGATCAGCAGGTCGTCAAGCACCGCACCGGACATATTGGCCAATGGAAAAGGCAGTGAAGGATATTTGTGCGGCACCAGTGTGGCACCATCCCATTCATAGCCCATCACCCGGCTCAAATGTTCGTGCGCGTTGCTGCCGCCAATCAGAATTACTTTGTCCTGATAGGAAACCGAAACGCCATAGCCGGCAGCGGTTTCCATTTTTTGCGGCAGCTTTTTCCAGCTACCGCCTTGTTGGAGCAAAAAAATCCCGTCATACCATTTCTTGACGCCTCCTTCCCAGGGGTAGCCGGCGGGAAAATTCGCGCCGCCCAGGCAGAGCAGCGCGCCGTGGCTTACGCCCGCATACATACCCGCAAACCCGCGCTTGTCAGGTAAATCAGGCAATGCATTCCATTTCAATGCGGTTTGTGCAACAGCCGCTTCAACTACCATCATCGTCACTATAATTAAAAAATATTTCATAAAAGCTTTCATATCACATATCGACAGTCATCATCAGCACAGCGCCCGGTCCGGGCTCCGCGTACCCACCGGTGATCAAAACCGATTTCCGATGCGGCTGGTCGGAAACAAAACACAGGTTACTGGTAAGAGGTAATGCAGTATCCAAGCTGGCAAGCAACATTCCCTCAGGCGAAAATACCTGAATAGCCCCCATGCCATAATGGGCCACCCACACACGCCCTTCTGCATCGGTTGCCATCCCATCGGGTAGATTATCCACCGGCCTGCCGGAGTGATGCCCGGGTAGCACGGCCCAAACAGATACCAACCGGACCGCCTCCTCGCTTAGCGAAATGGTCAGAACCCTGTTCTGGTAACTTTCCGCGACGTAGAGCAGCGATTGGTCCGGCGACAGCGCAAGTCCATTCGGATAGTCCAGGCCGGCGGCAATGCATTGCTGCGACCCGTCTTTTCCTACTTTGAAAACCTTCCCGCTTTCGCGCACCGAATCGGTAAAAAACACATTGCCGTGCCGATCTTCGATCAGGTCGTTCGGGCAACGTACAGCATGCCCGGCGCATTGTCCATTGAACAGCGTCCCGGTAGGGTTGCTTGTATGATCAAATCGCACGATGGCGCCTTCCGCACTGTCGCACACCAAATGAATGCCCCCGGCAGTGATAAGCTGACCATTCGGGCACCGGGCTTCGGCCCATTTTACCGGCGCTTCACCCCGCCGCATACGCAGCAGCTGACCGCCGCTCAATGTGGTAAAGAATAAATTCCCTGCCTCATCGACACAGGGCCCCTCCGTATAGAAAGGTAGGTCCAGTAGTTTTACCGTGGTGCTTTGCAGGTTCATAAACTGTCATACATGTTCTTCGAAAGGAAACAGAGGCACCTTTCGATTTTTGTATTCAAAAAGGGTCATATCGGCTTGGGTCACTCCGGGCGTGTCGACCTGGATAATCGATGGGCAAACCTCCCCATATGCCGCAATAGGCGCATTGACTCCCTTGGCGACAATTCCCCGGAAACCACGCGGATCCAGGCCGAATGCGGTAAGCTGCCGCAGGCTGTACGGTGGGGTACGCTTCGTTGTAAGCATCACCGTATTGCCGCTCAGCGTACGGATCACCGCCGTAGGGCCCATGTCGTAATGGACAAACCCTCCATGCCGTGGGGCATCCTCCGTAAAGCGACCATCGTACAATGCAATTACCTCGACGTCGGTTTGAAGACTGTTTTTTCCTCCCAAAGAAAGGGAGATAACCGCCCCGGAATCCGCTTCCCGGCATTGAGCCACGCTTTGGGGATCATACAAGCAGACAAAAAAGCCCGAGAATCCGCCTGCTTCAAGATGTTTGAGGATCAAAGTACTGTCGCCCGGCGCTCCGCCCCCGATATTATCGCCCATATCCAGCAGTAATACCGGTTGCGGGCGATTTTTGAAGCCTTTCAATGCAGTTTCTATACCCGATTTCTTCCCGTTGAATACCTGTTTATGGTCCAGTAAAAAATCGGAAAGCTTCCATGCGGCTTCCTTTGCCTGGCTGGCCGCAATCGGTGACTGGTTACGGTTCGCAATCACAATGAACCCCGATCCCATTTCGTACACATCCGCATAAGGAAAACCGAGCAATACGCTTACCGACACCAGCCCTGCGAGCTGTTTCAATTCCTGCGCAAATGCATAAAGCCCCAGGCAGGGCTGATGGGAAGTAAACTGCTGCTCGATGCTAATGGCCACGGGCGGTTTAACCAACAGCTGCACGGGCGAAATCTCTCCACGCAGTGTCCTGACCAGCAGCCGGGCTGCCTCCATGCCGGTCTGTTTCTGATCGACGTGCGGGTTGGTGGCGTAGGCGATCAGGGCATCAGTTGCATCGGCCATCGCCTGGCTGACATTGGCGTGAGGGTCCAGCGTACCGATTACCGGCACCTTGGCTCCCAGTTTCTGTCTCAACAACGACAACCAATGCCCGTCCATATCCGGATACCCCTCGGCCACACCGGCGCCATGCGGCGCGACCAGGCAGGCATCCAACGGGCCTGCCTGGTCCAGTAGCCGCATCATACGGTCCAGCAATTGTTCATAGCAATCCCTGGTGATCAGTCCTCCCGGCGTAGCCATGGCGTAAAATATCGGCACCAGTTCCATATCCGGAGCGCTGTCTATCACCTCGATCAATCCGCTGATCTCATGATTGGCACCCTGGTATTCGTCTCTGATCCGGCCCGATTCCAGCCAGTATCCGTCCCGGAAATCGGCCAGCGTCGTAGCCGATTCGATAAACGTGTTGGTCTCATGATAAATCCCCAATAATCCCACGCGTCGGGGCGTATACTGAAAATCACGCCTCTGCGGTACTGATTCCGTCATAATCGGGTTATTTACCTAAATGAATGACTGCGTCGACTTCGAATTTGAGCAGGTCTCCCAGACATCCTATCAGCGTGGTGCGTGCCGGAAACGGTTCCCGAAAGTATTCCCGGTAAATGGCATTAAAACTGGCAAGATCCTGCTGCCGGCCGACGTAATTTCTCACCTGCACGGCGTCATCAAGCGTTGCTCCTGCGGCCTCGACGATCCTTTTCAGGTTATCGAACGACCGGCGGCATTCGCCCTCAAAGGTGTCGTTGACGATCTGGCCCTGATCGTCGACGCTCGCTTGTCCGGACACGAAAAGATATTCTCCCGACACGATTCCCGGCGAGAAAGGTAAATGGCTCTGCGGGACAGGCCCGGTAACAACGTGTTTTGTTTTCATAATACACCAAATTTCTGATATGCCTCCATGGCCTTCATTCCATTCCTGATCGCGTCACGCGTGACGTTCTCGGCGGAAACCTTTTCGAGCGCCGCAGCCAGCACCTGTGCTTCTACCCGCTGCGGTACTACCACAATCCCGTCCTGGTCGGCCATAACGAGGTCGCCGGGCGCAAATTTCACTCCGTCGATTTCCACTACTACATCCAGGTCAATTACTTTCTGACGGTTCTGGCTGTCATAGGGGTTTTTACCAGTTGCAAATACAGGAAATCCCATAGCCGTCATTTTGTCGATATCGCGCACCGAACCGTGCACTACTACGCCTACACAACCAGCGTTACTTGCGGCGGTAGAAAGCAGCTCGCCCCAGATACCCGACCGGTTGGAACCGCCGGCCGCACAGATGAGCACATCGCCCGGCTGGCATGAATCGACCGCCTTCAATTCGAGCTCATAAGGATTAGGATCCTGGTGGTACATATCCGCCCATAGCGTCGTCTTGCAGCGGCCCATCAGCTTGTTGATACCGGTATAGGCGAAAAAAGGGGTTCGGGTAGCCTGGTGGGTAAACCCCAGCTGATCGAGTACGTCCGCAAGCACGGCCACGTATAGTTTGTCTTTTAGTTCTTCAATATTCATTTTTCAATTTGATTTAATACCTGATTCTCGACAGGCTCTGTCCTGATATATCTTGAAACCACCACGCATACCAGCATCATACCTGCCGCGACCTTGAACATGGCAGAAAGCGGCACATCAGCATCCCGGAGCATCCCTCCCGCGTAAATTCCCAGCCCGCCGACAATGCAGCTAAACATATTGAGAATGCCATATGCCGTTGCCCGGTAGCGCGCATCGACGATCATGCTCAGGATGGGCATCATGTTCGCATCCGTAAAGGTGCGCGTGAGGGCATACAACATGAAACAGCCAATGGCCACAGACAGTACGGCCGTATTACTCGCCAGAAAGATAGCCGGCGCGCCGATCAGCAAGCCATACAGCGGCACCAGCACCCGCGCGCGGGGATTTCGTCTGCTCCACCGATCGGCCAGAAACCCGCCCAGCAATACGCCGGTCAGTGATGCGGTATGAAAATACCCCGTCGAATACACCCCGGCCATGCTCTGCGACAAGGTAAAATGCTCCTTAAAATACGTCGGTAACCATGCTACCACCACCCATCCGACAATGCTGATCAGTCCCCAATACAGGATTGCAAACAGGTAGGACCGCGTTCTGAGCAGCCTGCCGATGGCTCCCGCAAAACCCATGGGCCTATCCCCGCTGCTCTCCGATTTTTGAATAGTTATTTGAGGATCACGCAAGGTAAGTGCCAGCAGCATCGCGTAAACGATGCCGAAACCGCCGAAGACCTTGAATGCGAAATTCCAGGAATGGTTTTCAGCGAGCCATCCGCCGATAAAACCCAGGCTTTGCCCGAACATCACGCCGCCCATATGAATACCCGTGGCCAGCGATTTGGTCTTTTCCGGGTGATAGTCCATGATCAGGGCCAATGCAGCGGGAATGTAGCATGCCTCGCTGATGCCCATCAATGCCCTGGTCGCCAGCAGTTGCTCGAAGGTGACCGCCTGCGAGGTAAGCCAGGTCACGAGTGACCACACCAGCAGGCTGACGATGATCACTCTGCTACGGCTGAAACGATCGGCCAGGAAGCCCGCCACTGGGCTAAGGAGTCCATACACCCAGAGGAAAACAGAAGTAAGCAGCCCGAACTGCGTCTCCGACATCGGGATCGCCGCCACAATGGAGCTGCGCATGGTGGTAATCATCATCCTGTCCAGGTAGTTGAGACAGCCTACCAGGCACAGCATACCAACCACCAACCAGGCATACAAAGCCGGCTTGTCTTCCGGAAAGGGTCTTGCAATCTTCATGAACCGTGGGTTTGCAGGAATATTGTTGGTAAAATCGAGGTCTGTGCTTGATTAGCTGACGGGCGTATAGAAATTCTCTATTTCCTCCATCATGGCCATGATCTGATCGTCGGTCCATGGAAGGGGCTTACCCAGCAATGGCGGCTTCGGTTCACCAATGACGATATCGTACCGTAAATACATCGCACGGTTGAAAAAGGACCAGATAACGGGAATGATCGTTTCGATAAACTTCTGGAAAGTAAGCATATACTCCATGGCATGCATCGTTTCTCCGGCCAGGAACGACTCCCTTATGTATTTGCAAGTAGGGCCAAACAGATTGTAACTCGTACCGATGGCCCCCACAGTACCGCAAAGCGCAGCCTGGCACATCAGCTCATCGGCCCCGCTGAACAGCTTCCATTGCTCCCCTGCCTTATTCTTGATCGTACTGATTTCCAACATCTTGTCGGTTGTCAATTTCATTCCGTGTACCTGCGGCAAGGTCAGCAGCCGGTCGATCACCTGCATATTGGCCGCATTGCCGATCTGATAGGGAAAGAAAGGTACGTCGGTAGCTTGCGCGATGCGCCGGTAATGCTCAAAGGCCATATCGGCCGAGGCGCCGTAGTAAATCGGACCGACAGCCGAAATGCCGTCGGCACCATGGTCGGCGGCGTGTCTTGCCAGGCGTATGGATTCCTCCGTATTGAGGGCGCCCACCTGTACCATCACCGGAATACGTTTTCCAGCTATTTCCAGCGTCAGCCGGGTAATCTGCTTGCGTTCTTCTTCTGAAAAAAGGAAACCCTGGCCTGTCGAGCCCAGCAGGTACAGTCCATCCACCTTTTGGGCGATCAACAGTTCGATGAGCTTTTCGAGCTCCTTCGGATTAAGGCTACCATCCGGGTTTACCGGTGTAAAAAGCGCAGGCCACAGGCCCTGAAAAATAGTATTTTGCTCACGCATAATCTTGATTAAAAAGAGTTTGAATTGTTTTTATCCATTGATGTGACGGCATTGCGTCCGTCGGAGGGAGTTGAAAACGTTGGTCCACAGCATTCATATCCTTAAAACCGCTGCCGGTTATCAGGCAAACTACCGGGCGGCTTTTGTCCAGTTCGTTTTGTCTGAGGGCATTTTCCAGTCCTGCCAGCGCTACTGCCCCGGCGGGCTCGCAGAAAATACCCTCTCTTTGGGCCAATGCTTGTTGCCAGGCAAACACCTGCTCGTCGCTGACGCTGTACCCGTTGCCACCCGACCGCCGGCAATGCGCGATTACCGCATCGCCGTCGATCACGCTGGCTACCTGCAATCCACTGACGGCCGTTGTGGAGGCATTTACCGCAACTGCCGCGGCTTCGCCGTTCCGCAGCGCGCCCACAATCGTATTGTTTCCTTCGGGCTGCACGCAATGCACCGTGAAACCGGCTCCCCAATGCTCAGCTCCCCGGCATACCGCCAGCGTGAGGCCTCCGCCACCGGCCGGCGCGAAAATCTGCACACCAGCCGGCAGTACCTCGGCTATTTCTGCTGCGATGGTTTCGACGCCCCTCATGGCGGACGGACAATACCGGTAGGCGCTAATCGGCAGAGGGAGGTTATGCAAACGGCAAAGCGCTTCCAGCTGGTCGAAAACGAAGGTGGTAGTCTGCGGATCTTTGCCAAAGTCTTTCACCATGACCACGTCCGCCCCGTAAAGCTGCATTTGCCGTACTTTCTGCACCGGCGCCCCGTCCACCGCGACGATCACACAACGGATACCGGCGGCCGCGCAATAGGCGCTCAGCGCCGCCCCGGTGTTGCCGCTCGACGTAGCAATGCACACTTTTTGTCCGCGCATATTCATTTCCGAAACCAGCACGGCCGCAAACCGGTCCTTGTACGAACCGGTTGGATTAAGGTTTTCCAGTTTGAAATACAATGCATCCAAACCCAGAGCGGCCCCGATACTGCGCGAACGCACTAATGGCGTCTCGGCTTCACCGAGCAAAACCCGGCTGTCTGCCGCCACCTGCGGCAACAGGGAGGAATGTCTCCAGATGTTTTTCAAAATTGATCAGGGAATTGGTTTCTTTTTACACTATACCCGCTGAAATTGGGCTTAAAACCACCGTCAATGACCAATGTCGTTCCGGTGATGTAAGAGGCACCTTCCGAGGCCAGCCAGCATATTGCGGCCGCGATTTCCTCAGGGCTCGCCCCTCTTCCCAAGGGCACATTATCATTTACCGCGTCGATCAGCCGCGCGCTTACATCGTCTCCGCCGGCATCGCGGTAATCGCGGCTCAATGCGGTCTCGACGTACCCCGGGCTCACGCCTACCACTCTGATCCCGCTGCGCCCATAAGTCACCGCCAGCTCGGCGGTCAGACTGTCGAGCCCGCCCTTCGCCGCAATGTAGGCCGGGGACGTGCCGGCGGGCCGGTCGGCCATCATACTCGACACGTTCACAATCACAGCCGGTCGTCGCAATGCTTCCATTCGCATTGCTACCGCTTGCGAGAGGAACGCCGGCGCGGTCAGGCAAATGCGCAGGGTATTCTCCCAGGTTTCAACCGGTATTGTCCGCATGGTTTCGATCGTCCGCCAGGCTGCATTATTGACCAGCACATCGACCGTGCCCCATTTTGCAAAAGCATTGTCGATAAGCTCGTCCCAAAAACCGGTTTCGGCCAAATTGCCGGGCAACGATATCATCTGCTGACAATGGTCAGCTTTCAACTCCTCTTCCAGCGCCGCCAATTGCGACGGATCTATGTCGGTTAACACCAGTCTGCAACCCGCTGAGGCAAATGCTCTCGCTGTGGCCCGGCCGATCCCTCCGGTAGCGCCGGTAATCAATACCACCTGGTCCCTATTCATAAATCGTATGTTTTCCTGTTTTAACAATGGGCAAAATGCCGCCCAGCGCATCGCCGGACTTTACTTTCACGATAGCTCTTTTGAGAAAGACGATTCCCGCAACATCCGCATAAACCGAATGGCTGGCACCAGACAGCGGATCGAAAATGCGTCCGAAACATTGGCCTGCTTGTACTGTCTCCCCCAAAGCGACCTCGGTCATCAGGATACCATCGGCAGGCGAAGGCATTTTCCCCTGAAGATAGCCGCTGTCGGGACGGTGATCTTCCAGCCAATAAGGCTCGGACGACCGGCTTACCTCCCCATCAGTCATCCCCAGAAACCTGAGCAGATTTATCACCCCGGCCACATAAGTATCGACCACCTGCGGACGAAATCCGGACCCGCCGCCGAATTCCAGGTAAACGGCCGGAACCTTTGCGTCTCTTGCAATTGATAAGGTCCGCCCCTGCGGCCGGTAATCGGTACCCCACACCACCGGCACATCAAAACAACAGGCCATTTGCCGCTGTATATCCAGAATGCCTTCGTCGGGATGCAGCATATATCCTGCCAATGGGTGGATTTCGTAGGTCAACCCACCCGTGTGCATATCCACGTAGTAGTCGGCCTCTTCAATCAACGAGCTAATGCGGGCGGCATAGGCTTCGGAGGCCGATCCGTTAGGATTACCCGGACAAATCCGGGCCAGATCCAGCCCGTCACTGCCTTGCCGTGTCCCACACCCGTAAGCGTCGGGATTTACGACCGTGACCACCGTGACCTGGCCGTGCGTCAGCATTCCCGGCAAAGCTGCCGCAAGCTCCGCTGCCGCAACCATGGGTTCGTATTCGTCGCCATGCACACCTGCGGAAATCAGCACGGCGGGGCCTAGTTGCTTCGCGGCAATGATGGTAGTCAATTCGTTTTCAATGTGCTCCTTCATAGTAGGCTGCCCCGCAGGTGGGTTGGGCTGGGTCAAAAATGTTCAATGCTTTAAAAAGGACTGCGGCAAGCTGCTGGTGCCCGGTCTGATTGGGATGCAGCGGATCGTTCAGCCATTCGTGATGAACTGTTTCTTCCGACCGGCTTGCTATCGCGGCATTCCATTCGGCATCGTGATCCACCAGGATTGTATTTTCCCGCCCGGCCACTTTTCGGATCACTGCCACGTATTCAGGGAGTGACGCGCGCTCCGGGGCCTTTCCGGCGATGATCGGGTTGGGCGTGTGGAGGATCGGCACGGCATTCATCGCACGGACCTGCGCTACGATTGATACCAGATTCGCTTCAAAATCCGCCAGGGTTACCTGGTTGCGCGCACAGTCATTGGTTCCCAGCATGACCGATACCACCCCAGGCCTGAATTGCTCCACACGCCATTCCATATCATTCAGAACCTGCCGGGTCGTGTGCCCGCTCATGCCGGTATTGACGACGAGGTCGCCTACCCGCGCCAGTTCCCAGCGGAGGCGCTCCGCGAAAATTTCGGGATAGCTCCGATGCCCGTGGGTATGCTTGGCTCCCTGGGTAATGCTATCCCCCGTAAAAACCCAGACACCGCGCGTTTTGCCACTCAGCAAAGCAGCGATCTTTTTCAGATCCTCTTCTGCCGAGGCTGCTTTCCTGCCCGTACGTACATGCGCGGTCGCCCCGGCGGGCACCAGGCCTGCGAACGCGCCTGCCAGCGCACGCAGCAGAAAAAATCTACGTGAACGATGATAACGCTCTTTCATACGGCCGCTTACTGGTACAACCATTTTTGCGAGAAACGCTTCACGTTCGTCACCGACAAATGCGTCTTTTTCGCCTGGCTTCCGGCACAATAGCCCAGCAGCACGTCATTTTTGGTAAAATGGATCGCGATATAGCAGTACCAGCCATCCGGGTCGGTTTCGATGTTCCGGGTGTTGATCCAGGTTTTACCATCGTCTTTGGAAATAGCCACGGTAAGCGGCGTGCGCTTGTCTTTCGTTTGGGGCTGGCTGCCGTCGTTGTTATTCCACACCAGCAGCAGGTCGGACGTACCGGGAATTCTTTTGATAGAAGCCGGTGACAGCGGCGAAGCAATGTTGCTAGGCGCTATATGCGACCAGCTGGCTCCCTTGTCGGATGAATAGGACAACTGCTGCACACCACCGCTCGCTCGAATGAACATCATAATCCGGCCGTCCTTCAATTCGATCAGTCCGGGCTCCTGCGTAATAATCTGCGAGTTATTAGGTACCGCGGAAGACGACTTCCAGCTCGCACCCTGGTCATCGGAATAATAGCTGTACAGTGTAGCCTGGTTCTGCCATTTGCCGTCGATAGCGCGATGCAGTGCGACGGCCATCATCAGCCGGCCATCGGACAACTGGATCACCCGGCTGTTGTTCAGTACGAAATAGCCTTTCTTGTCGGTAATGCAGGGAATGGGCTCGCTCCATGTCTTGCCTTCGTCCGCCGAAGTCCTCATCTGCGGAATACAGTCGGTCTCCGAGTTCTTTTTCAGGTAAAACAGGGCAATTTTCCCATTCTTCAACCGGAGCAGCGATACCGACATCACATTCATATCGCCTTCCCGCTCCACGATCAGCCTGTCGGAAGAACTCCACGTCTTACCGCCGTCGCGGGACAATCTGCCGGCCAGGTATGCAGGCGCATGGTCGCTGGTAGAGCTGCCGGTATAACGGCTGTATATAAAAAGGATATCGCCGTTTTTGAGTGTGATAAAATCTCCTTCACTGTTTCTTGGATTATCCGGGCCGGGATTGAGCTGCAATGCAAGCTGCGGCTCGCCGCCCGACGGCTTTTGGGCTTGTGTGCAAATGCCCGACGTAACAACCAGGAAAATAAAAGCAGTAAGAATTAATTGTTTCATGAGGTTAAGAGTTTAAGTCAGCAATATTCTGATTAATAGCCGGGGTTTTGTTTGACCTGCGGTTCGAGGCTTAATGTAGCTTCTGAAATCGGGAAAAGCAGCAGATAATCCTTACCGGCACGGTCCTTTAACGAGGGTATTTTTTCGAATGCCTTGCCAAAACGCACCAGGTCCCACCATCTTTTTCCTTCAAAAACCAGTTCAAAAAGGCGCTCCCGGAGAATGGCTTCGTCGTTGGCATCCTTGCTACCGCTTACGAATACATGTTGCTTGTAGGCGGCTCCATAAGCCCGTTCCCGCACCTTGTTGATTTCCGCGGAGGGATCCTGTCCCAGTGCATTCTTTGCTTCCGCCTTCATCAACAGCAGGTCGGCGTAGCGGTACAGGATCACATCGTCCAGAAACAACCGGATGCCGGAGTTGACAAAACCATTGAACTTCACGGCCAGCGACCCCACAAATTTTTGCGTGCCCGACGCCGAGGTGTACACTTCGATAAAAGAAGCATTCTTCCGGCTGTCGTCTGCCGTAAACTGGCTACGGATCGTCGCGGAAGGTGCCCAGTAATTCTGCCCGGCCGGCAGACCGATCGCCGCTTTGGTCGCGGCGTCCAGATCCGACGGTAAAAACGCCTGCGGGAAGTACATGAGGCTGTAATGGTTGTCGGTCACTTCGATATCCTTAAAACGGACTGCCATCAGAATTTCCTTGTTGCCTTTGTTAGTATAGTCAAAAACATCTTCGAATTTGGGCAAAAGGCTTATATCTGCCTTCTCGGCCTCGGTAATGGCTGTCAGCGCGGTGTTGAAATCGGCCTCGCCCCCGCCGAGCCTCTTGGCCGTCCAGAGAAACACATCCGCTTTCAGGGCATTCAAGGCAGGTTTCGACCAGAACTGCCGTCCCTGCGCCAGGGCATTGGATTCGCCAAAAAGCTGGGTGGCTTTGTCGATATCCTCCTTAACAAAAGAGAAAATCTCTTTCACCGGTGTGCGGGGCTTCTGGATGGAGGCCGGGTCGTAACCCTCGGTCGGCTCGGTTACCAGTGGCAGGTCGCCCCAGGTTTTGGCCATGGTGAAATACGTGAATGCCCGCATGGTGTACGCCTGGGCGAGGATATTGTTTTTAGTCGCCTCGGAGGTAAAGGTGATTTGCGGCACGTATTTCAGAATCAGGTTGGCCTGGTGGACAATGTAATACATCCCCAGCCAGTTGGGACCGGCAGTAGTCACATCCAGGCTGTTGTCGTGATACCGCTCGCGGCCGCCGGACCCCTGCACGCCCAAGCCCATCACTTCGCTGCGGCCTTCGCCCCACAGGTACAGGTTTTCCGACGCCTGTCTTCTCAAAAGGACGTAAAGGCCGTTCAAAGCACCATTCGCGTCGTTTTCCGATTTCCAGTACGAGGCCTCCGTGATCACACTCACAGGCGCAACATCGAGGTTATCGGTACAGGACTGGTTCACCCCGGCACATAACAATGCCAGGCAAGTCAGCATTTTATATTTTGTCTTCATCTGAATCGTCATGATGGTTTTACAATGAAATATTCAAGCCCAGGATAATGGAGCGGGGTATCGGGTACCTTCCCCGGTCCACTCCGCCTTCCTCAGGGTTCAACCCCTTGTAACCGGTGAAGTAATGCAGGTTGTTCGCCGTGACATTAAGCCGCAAACCGTTGATTTTGGCCCTGTTTAAAATGGATTTGGGTATGCTGTATGCCAGGGTAAGCTCCCGCACAGCCAGGTAATCGCCCTTTTCATAGTACATCGAGTTCCCCCCGCCGATGCCACCGCGGTACAGGTTGTTCTGCACCTGCTGATCGGCCCAGTAAAACCTGGGGATGTCGGTAATGTCGCCGGGTTTCTGCCACGACCTCTTCACATCCGAAAGCAGTCCTATTTCCCCCTGAAACTGGCCGATCATCTGGGCCCTGGGATAATTCTGGATCGTGTGACCGGTCGTGTAATCCATCCGCAGCAGCAGGCTGATCCCTTTGTATTCCAATGAATTGGTAAAACCGCCTGTCCAAACCGGATAGGGGTTACCGACATACACCCTGTCCTTTTCATCGATCACCTTGTTCTGATCCGCATCCTGCCAGTTCACATCTCCGCCATATTTGGTCTTGTTGGCACCCGTTACAAGGTTGTCAACCGGGCCGGCGGCAGCTTCCTCGTCGGTAGCGTAGATACTCAATTGCTTATAGGTATACATGTCGCCGATCCGCCCGCCCTCTTGCAGACCGCCCATCCAGGCGTAGCCATTCGTAGCCGGGTTCCAGACGTACACCCCGCCGATACGGTTGTTTTCAATGCCATTGTAAGGCAGGCTGAGGATCTTGTGCCTGGTCTGCGCCGCATTGAAGGAGACATTCCAGTTGACCGCGCTGCTGGACGGGAGCACGCGCGCGCTCAATTCGAGCTCTACCCCTTTGTTTTCCAGGCTTCCCAGGTTGGTGAGTACGCTCGAAAAACCGGTCGACATGGGAAGGCTCAGCGAAGTCAGCAGGTTATCGGTCACCCTGCGGTAATAGTCGAAGAGCAAATTGATCCTGTTCCCGAACAGCCCGACATCGGCCCCGACGTCAAATGTCTTCGAACGTTCCCATTTCAAATCTGAATTGGAAATAGTCGTATTGAGGACCGCCGCATTGGTCGAATACTGGTTACCGACGCTGTAATTCCCCTGGGCGGTGAAGTCGCCCAAGCCGCTGATGTTCCCGTTCACGCCGTAACTTGCCCGCAATTTCACGCGTAGAAGATTTTCCGGCAGCACCTTCCAGAACTCCTCCCGATGCAGGTTCCAGCCGACGGACACACCCGGAAAAACACCCCACTGGTTATTTCGCCCTAGGTTGGAGGCCCCGTCGTAGCGTGCGCTGAGCGAAACGAGGTATTTCTGGTCGAAATCGTAGTTGATCCTCGAAAAATAGCCGATCAATACCTGACTGCTCTCCAATCCGCCAACCGCTACCGGCTCAGCCGAAGCATTCAGGGTAGGCACCAGATCAGACGCCGCTTTTCTACCTGTCGCACTTAACCCGCTAATGATCCGATTGAAATAAGAAATACCTGCCTTTACTTCCAGGTTGTGCTTGCCTGCCAGTGTTTTGGCATAGGTCAGCACTCCATCGGCCTGGTACTGCTCGGTTTTATCGAAAGAGCCCGTCGCATTGCGCGTGTCCACGTACAACCCCGGTCCATTGTAAAATGCTTCCTGGAACGACCGTGCCTCTACGGTAGATTTGAACAACGACAGCTGGGGATCAAAAGAAAGTCCCGGCAATATATCCCAGTGTGAGCCGATCGCCAGCGTCAGGTTATCGCGGTTGTTCTTAGCCTTGATTTTATTGAGGTGATACACAGGGTTGCCGATACTCTGGCCGGTTCCGGGGGCCAGCGTCCCGTCTTCATAAGCATATTTAGCCGTTGGGGCCAGGCCGATGGAGCGTTCGAACAGCGCATTGTCGGAAATCCCTTGATTATTGCCCGAACTGGAAAACATCAACCGGCTGTAAAACCGTAGTTTGTTGCTCACGGTCAGATCACCATTCAGGTCGAAGTTCAACCTTCGGTATTTGGTGGTAATAGCGATTCCTTCGGCATCCATATAACCAAGCCCGGCGCTGTAAGTCGCCTTTTCCGTCCCGCCGCTCACCGAAACATGGTGATTTTGCGATAATGCAGTCCTGAAAAGAAGGTCTTGGTAATCGGTACCTTTGAATAGCAGCGTTTTGCTCGGATCGACCGGATCGGGCATGCTTTCCCATCCTTCTTTGAGCTTGTACTCATTGGCGGGTGTCAGATACTGGGTCGTGTAGGCCGTATTATTGGTCAGGTCATTTCCGGTGCCGGAGCTGTTGGGCAATGTCAGCTTGTTGAGATTGGCAGGGTTCTTTACCGACGAAGCCACCGTGCCCATCCGCTGGAAATAGAGCCAGTCGCGTGCAGATAGCAGGTCATATCCTTTGGCAAGGCTGGACATTGTCGCATCGTACTGATACGAAACCCGCACCTTGCCGGCCTTGCCCGACCGTGTCGTGATAATCACTACCCCATTGGAAGCCCTGGCCCCGTAAATGGCCGTAGCGGCCGCATCCTTCAACACCTGCATCGACTCGATTTCCTCCGAGCTGATGTCATTCATATTGGAACGGATCACGCCGTCGATAATAAAAAGCGGTGCCGAGCCATCGGGGTTGTTGATCGACGTTCCTCCCCGCAGGATAATGCGGGGCGCATTACCGGGCAAACCGGACGTGCTCTGTACCCGCAGGCCGGCGATAGACCCCTGAAGGGCCGAAGCCGCGTTGGCAAAAGGGATATTTTCGAGAACCTTGCTGTCGAGCTTGGAGATGGAGGAGGTAATATTTTCGCGTTCCTGCTTTCCGTAACCCACTACTACCACTTCGTTCAGGTTGTTCTGGTCGGGTTCGAGGACCACATTGAGCTCGGTCCTGCTTCCGACCCGTTCTTCATGCGTACGATAGCCTACGAAACTAAAGATCAAAATGCTCTCCTTGCTTACGCTGATCCTGAATTTCCCTTCGGCGTCCGTATTCACTCCCTGCTGGCTGCCCTTTACCACGACAGTCACAAAAGGCAACGGCTGGTTGTCCTGCCCGGACTTTACCTGTCCGGAAACTACCAGATCTTGCGCATACACCACCGAAACCGCAAACCACAGGCCTGCGAGAATCATCAGTGTTTTGATCGTTTTGCTTTTAATGTAACGCATAAAATTTCAAATCATAAAGGTTTATATCGGGAATTGTCAGAAATGCGAAAGAATGATTGGTTGTTTATTTGTCCTACAAATGTAATTATAGGATTTTAATATAAAAGTGTTTGTATGAAAATATTATAAAAGTTGCCGATGTAGCCATCTTTGACTTACCTTTGCGACCAAAAGGAAACTGAGATCAATGAAAGCGAGCGCACTAGGCCCCATGGAGAGCCTGTCGATGACCGACAGGGTGGAAAACATTCTGAGGGAGTATCTGATGGACAATGGTTTCAAACCGGGGGATTCGCTGCCCAATGAAACCGAGATTGCACAAAAACTGAATGTAAGCCGGAATGTGGTCCGCGAGGCGCTGAGCCGGCTAAGGATGCTGGGGCTGATCGAAAGCCGCACGCGGCGCGGGATGATCATGGCGCAACCCGACCTTTTTGCGGGTATTGAAAAGGTAATGAGCCCGTCGATCCTGAGCCATGATAACCAGAAAGACATCTTCGAGCTGCGGCTGATCCTTGAAATGGGTATCGCTGAATTCTTGTTCGCCCGTAAAACCGATAAGGACCTCGAAGAGCTCGAAGCGATTGTGAACAAACAGAAGGGGCTCAAATCGCTCTCGCGGGAAGACGAGATCGAGTTTCATGGCAAACTGTACGAAATGACCGGCAATGATACATTCAGACGATTTCAAACGCTGCTGTTCCCGGTCTTTGATCATGTATTCAGGGAATATTTAGATAAGGGGATTCATGCGGATTTGCCCAACCCGGTTTCTCACGCCGATCTCTTCGACGTCCTGAAAAACGGCACCGCCGCACAATTCCGCAATGCGATGTACGTCCATCTGACGCCTTATTTTACGACGACGCTTAAAAGCGGGGGACCATTATAGATGGCCCCGATAAAGCCGGAGTGCCCATACTGCCGGCTGAACATCCCGTTAAGCCCTCGCTGTTATTACCTGCGATTATTCAGCCGCATGCTTACCAGCGCCCCCAGGATATAAACCATCAGACCGATCCGGAGATAAAGGTAACGCCAGTCGGTCATTTCCAGGGAGTTGTTCAGAAAGCAAATTGGCCACAGGTAGGGGGAAATTTGACTAACTGCGAATCCTCTGGAAATCGCCCCCGCCATGGTAGCAAACAGCCCGATGCTCACTTGAACAATAAAGCCCGCAAACCTGATGCTGATATATAGCTGGATGACCATCATTCCTCCACCGGCCAAAAACATTAGCACACTTGCCTTGAAAAGCACCTGGTGCATCGAATAGGATTGAAAGCCGTAACCAGGTTTAAGAATACCCAGCAACCATCCCCCAGCCTCTGCAAATGCGTATAATGCAAGATGGCTCAATCCGATTAGACCTGTAAATACCAGGAGCTTCCCTGCATAAATGCTCCATTTCGGGACTGGCAGGGTGTACAGGTAGTTAAAGGTGTGATTTTGATGTTCGACAGCCGCGTACAGGGTTGATTGGAGCGAAACGTAAATGGGATAAACGAACAAAGCCCAGCCTACCAGAATGTGGCCCGAGAAATTGACCCAGGGATTAATTCCCGGTCCGTAAAACCGGTCACCATCCGTGTAGGCCGCTACGAAAGCGACAAGCACCACAAATAGTGGCGCGAACAGGGGAAGCCACAGCACCAACGTATTCCTGATCTTGATTTTCTCCATAGCCAGGCTGCGAAACAGATACTTGAGATTTTCCATACCTATTGGTTGGTCAGGGTTAGAAATATATCTTCCAGGTGCACCGCAGGATACCCGCCGGCATCCGAAACAGTGGGATTGTGTTTGCGATGAGATTCATACAATAGGCTTATGGCCCCCTGAAACAGCAAATGGCCCTCATGGATGATCGCGACATGCGTTACCATTTTCTCCATTTCACTGAGCAAATGACTGGACACAAAAATGGTTTTACCATGGCGCTGACTGAGATCGGCCAGCAAATTTCGGATCTCACGGATGCCGGCAGGGTCCAACCCATTGGTGGGCTCGTCCAGGATCAGCAAATCCGGGTCGCCCAGCAAGGCGAGTGCGATCCCCAGCCGCTGGCGCATACCCAACGAGTAGGTGCTCACAATCCGCAGAGCATCGTGGGTCAAGCCTACCATACTTAGTACCCTGCCGATTTGTGCATGCTCTGCATGCCGCGCAAGTCTGGCAATTTCCAGGTTCTGCTCCCCTGTCAGGTGCGGATAAAGAGTCGGCATTTCTACAAGTGCTCCCACCCTCCGGAGCACCGAAAGCCGCTCACAGTTGATATCCTGGCCGAATAATGTAATGCGCTGCTTGCCGCCTTGGATTAAACCCAGCAACAAACGGATGGTCGTGGTTTTGCCCGATCCATTGGGTCCAAGAAACCCGAACACCGAACCTTCCGGCACTTGCAGGTCAATATCGTGCAGGACCTGCCGCCCTCCGTAGGCATAGCAGAGCCGCTCAGTCTGAATAATGTACACACTCATAACTGTTTGTTTTTTTGCCAAATCAAGCAGCTGTTCAGGGCCTGAAAAAACGGATTCTGCCGACTTCGAATCTTGACCTGCCGATAAAGCATTTAGCCCCACATCCGGTTCAGCGGGCGCATAAATGGCGTCTGACCTTTCGCAATGCCTGTTCAAGGGGAAAAGCAAAATGCTGATGCGGCAATTTTGTAACTTCACCCGATGCGTATCCGATTCCAAGACCTGTTCTACCGACCGTTTCCCGCCCATCTGCCTGTTTGGGCACATGCTATCATCTGGCTGCTATACCTGATGCTGGCGCTTTACATGAATTACCTGCAAGGCGTCGATTTTCTCGCCGGCTACCCCAGCATTTATATTCTTGCCCAAGCCGCGATGTTTTACGCGAATTTCAACTATCTGATTTCCATATTGCTCGCGCAGAGGAAATTTGCCCTGTTTCTCGCGCTTAATTTGTTATTGGCAGCAGGTCTGGCAACAATCTTCATCCCAGCATACCACGGGCTGCGTGGCTGGTCTGCCGGGGTCGTCGCCGAGCCTTTCCCACTTCCGTACGGCGAACAATTCGTACTCAGGTTCTGTGAGCTGATTCTGGTGATGTTACTGGCGTGTCTGGCCCGATTTGCCGTCGACTGGTTTACCTTCCAACAAAAAACGCGGGACATGGAGAACGTGCAGCTCAGGACCGAACTTGCATTCCTGCGATCTCAGCTCAATCCCCACTTTCTCTTCAACACACTCAACGCACTATACGCGCTCTCGATCAGGCAATCGCCCGACACGTCCGACGGTATTATGCAGCTTTCGCAGCTGATGCGTTATGCATTGTATGAAACCAACGGCGAACGCATTGATCTTTCAAAGGAAATAGAAATGGCCGGTCATTTTATCGAATTGCAGAAATTGCGTCTTCCATTGGACTTTCCAATCGATTTCGAAATCGAGGGAGAAATAAAAGGGATCACAATAGCACCTTTTTTGCTCATGCCCCTGATCGAAAACATGTTTAAACACGGGACTGAATTTGCCTCCATTTCTTTAAAGGCAGCCGAAAACCGTCTGACACTGATAACTGTTAACGCGATCCGGAAGCCCACACGGGATGAACCAGGCGGGATCGGCCTGGCAAACCTTAGAAGGCGACTTTCGTATTTGTATCCCGATAAACACTTTTTGGGCGTGGAATCCAACGCAGGGAGGTTTCAAACTACGCTGACATTGATTTTAAACTAACAACACATGAAGATCCGTTGCCTGGTAGTCGACGATGAACGGTTTGCCCTGGAAGTAATGGAGGGCTACATTGAAAAGGTCCCTTTTCTACAACTCGAAAAGCTATGTGCTACGCCACTCGAAGCACTTGACTTTTTATCCAGAAACGTAGTCGACGTCATTTTCCTGGATATTGAAATGCCCGGCCTTACCGGCTTGCAGTTCATGCAGACACTCAAAAACCCACCAGCCGTTATCCTTACCACAGCCTATCCACAATTTGCCGTCGATGCATTTGAGCTCAATGCAATGGACTACCTGCTCAAACCTATTCCCTTTCAGCGCTTCCTGACCGCGGTTCAAAAAATCCAGGCACAAGTTTTGGAAAGGCCGACGACAAATCATGCAATTGAGAATGGTACAAAGCCCTTGGAAGGCCATATGTTTATTAAGTCAGGTTCGAAAACCGTACGGATCGACTTCACAGACGTTCTTTGCATCGAAGGCAAAAAGGACCATGTACTGATTACGACCAGCCAGCACAAAATCCCTACCCTGCTCTCTCTCGCCGCACTGCTGGAAAAGTTACCGAGAGAGCAGTTTCAGCGCGTGCACCGGTCATTTATCGTTGCAATCCCAAAAATTGAAGCAATCGAACGCGGTCGGATATGGATCGGGAGGATGGAAATTCCAATTGGTGAATTTTACCGTGACGAACTCCATGAACGCATTGGCCTGCCATAATATATCTGACTTGATCTTCGATAAGCTAATCTTTTGATACCGCAGAAAACCTCTTCCTTCGCGCTTTAGTCACGAAAAAGCCCAATAGCAGGCATGATGCAGAAACCACGGATACATTGATCCAGGTTTCCAGGTAATGCAAAAAGTGTTGATCAGGCTCTATGTAGCGGATAAAAGTGGCAGCGCCAACCAGCGACAAAAAGAAAAATGAGAGGAACGCCATTCTGAACAAGTCAAGCGGCTTGCCCTTCAAAGCTTGCTTACTTATCCATCTGCCCGTGTAAACGTTCGTCGTCACGATGGCAAATGTAAAAATCGCCATTCCGGGACCGTTAGGCGATAGTCCTAAGTAGATAGTAGCAATACTGACAAGCAACGTTGTGAGCCAAAACAAAGCATGGCCGGGTATGCTGTTCTTTAAATTGTCCTCCATTTGGCCAGAGATTATTAGTGAAGAAACCAACTGCCATCAAACAACACTAAACATAAGGTTTTATTCAATAGCTGCTTTCAATGCGATAACGATTTCCTGAAGTTGCTCAAAATCAGATGATGCAAAACCCAATCTGAAGGCATTTTCATCAACGTCGAAATGCTTGATGTGGATCATCTGATGCGAGATCAGTTTATCAATCGGGCATGCAGGACTTAGTTTAACCCAGAGTGCCATTCCACCCGTAGGTAACTTGTACGAAACCAGGCCGGAGAGATGCTTTTTTAGCAAAGCGTCCAAAAACTCCATTCTTTGCTGGTAGATTTTCTTTGCTTTTTTCACATGCCTTACC
Source organism: Dyadobacter sp. (assembly GCA_035565435.1). GTDB lineage: Bacteria > Bacteroidota > Bacteroidia > Cytophagales > Spirosomataceae > Dyadobacter. Next base: position 35,991 of record DATMSL010000342.1, read on the forward strand.
AGCTCGCCGCTTTTTAAAAGATCCGCCAGCGCATTCTGCAGGTAAATATCATTGCTGACATCCACCAGTTTTCTCAAGGACGTGCAGCTCTCAATGAAGTTCTTAGGGGCTACCATAAAGCCCATTCTGATGGACGGACCTAGTATTTTTGAGACAGAGCCGATGTAAATGATATTGCCGTCATGCCCGCTGCCGGCCAATGGAAGATAGGGCGGTGCAGTATAATGATAGTCAAAGTCGTAGTCGTCTTCTATAATGGCAAACGAATACAACCTTGCCAATTCCATAAGCTGCACTCTGCGTTCTACGCTCAGGGTAACAGTTGTCGGGTAATGATGATGCGGTATGACATAGACCGCTGTAATGTTCGTTCGCCTGCAAATTGCTTCCAATTCATCCACCATCATTCCTTTTTCATCAACACCAATTTCAATTACGTGAGCACCCTCGGCCTCAAAGCACTTGTTCGCGGGAGCGTAATTCAGACGACCAACGACAACAGTCGCTGTTGAATCCAGGAGAACCCTGGATGCCAGATAAATGCTCATCTGCGCACCGTGGGTGATCAAAAGATTGTCCTTGTCGATTTGTAGTCCCCTTGTACCGGATAAATAGGAAGCAAGCGCCGTCCGCAACTGGTCGGTCCCCTGCGCATTGCCTATGGTAGCATTGCGCACTGCATATCCCCTCTTTGTGTATGCCCGGTAAGTTTTCAAAAGACTGTCGACAGGCGACAATCTCATATCCGGATAACCGTCATCGATCACGATTTGCGATTGAGTACTCTGCTCAAACCGAGGTTCCCCGGCTTCAAAATGCTTTAATGGTAAAGAAAAGGTACTGAAGTTGGATTTATGGTCAACCGATGCCGACCATTCTGAACCTCTCAGCACGGGAATCCGCTCGGAAATGGTCACGCGTTTTTTCGGCGAAACCGAGATCCAGTCCTGAGAAGCAAGCTCTTCGTAAGCAGCGATAACCGTTTTCCTGTGCACACCTAGCATAGCACCCAGTTCACGGGTGCCGGGTAATTGCTCCCCGCGGCGCAGATTTCCATTTTTGATCGCCGTGATGACACAGTGGGATATCTGACGATACACGGGCATTTTATTGTCTCTATCGATTACGATCAGGTGATTGATAAGCTCCATCTGGACCGGTAGGAAGGTATAAACTGGCACCCAAACGTAGTCCTTATTCTGAATAGGTTTGCCATCGTAAACTAAATTATTTCATGAAACACCTTATCAAAAAAGCAAGTCTCGAAGACCTGACCGAAGTATCAGAGCTCTTCAATCTCTACCGGATCTTTTACCGCCAGGATTCCGATATTGAACGATCGACAGCATTCATCAGGGAGCGCCTATTAAATAACGAATCGGATGTCTTCCTGGCAATAGTGGATGGAAAAGCTGTCGGGTTTGCCCAGCTTTACAAACTGTTCCATTATACCAAATTGCAAAAACAATGGCTGTTGAGCGACCTTTTTGTACATCCTGATTACCGGGGGCTTGGTCTGTCGATCGCATTGATCGACAGAAGCAAAAAGTGGAACGAAGAAACAGGAGGATGCGGATTAATGCTGGAAACTGAAAAGACCAACGACATCGGCAACCGTCTCTATCCAAAATGCGGCTTCATTTATGACGGCGCTCACAATTATTACCACTGGTGGAAATAAACAGGTAGCGCTCCATCCTTGTAAAATCCGAAGAAAATCGAGAAATCTATGATCTTATTCCAGGATTTTGACAGGAATCAGCATCGTTTTCGCCTGGGGATCAATGCCGTATTTAGAAACCTGCGTAATTTCAAACGGCAGCATATATTCCCCGGCGGGAACTTTGCCGGTCATCAGGTAGTAGGACATTGCCTGTTCATTGTTCTGGCCGGCGATGGTAAAACTGGTCTGATCAATTCGGTAGGCTGCGGCAGGCAGCAATTGATGCGTTGTCCCCTGCTCCTTGTTGTAGGCCGTCAGGGCACGCTCGCTCACTTCCACTTTGTATTGCAGATCTGCCTGGTTGTGGTAATTGGTTTGAAGAAAAGCATAATACCTGGTTTCGGGCGCCGAGCTGGTCTGGCTGACAGACGCCGTGGCCGGTGCGAGTCCCGGTGTTTTGAATTGGATATAAGGATTCAAAACCTTCGGAACGACCACGGAAAATAGCTGCTGATCCGGGGCAAGTTTAAGGGTATTTGACGAAAGCCTGAAAGGAATCGCATATTGCAAATGGGTACTGGCTTCCAGACGCTCGATTGCAGCAGCGTCAAATTCCACTTCGAAATGCGCGCTATACTCCGAACTCCCGAGCGGAACCCGCGATGATTTCACCTGATAAAGTTCCGCCGGCAGCAAGGTATACTTGCCCTCATACCGTGCCAGAATGGACGCATCGACATTGATCGAAACCTCGCCGCTCTGCTGCCCGACACCGCTTTTAATGACTTGCAGCCGATAGGTAAAATGATCCCCCTTGAAAACAGGCTGCACGTTCTCACCGAATTCATTCAGATAAACCTGATCGCCTATCATATTATTCATGCGGCGGTCTTCGCACCCGGATCCGAGCAAGGCGAGGAGGCACACCCAAACCTGCGCCAGCCTGCGTTGAACGATCATCGCAGTCCGGCATTTGTAATTTTCACCAGCCATAGTTCTGTGTAAAGTTTTTCATTTCGTTTAATTGTTCCTGGTTGATCGGGAAGAAATAGTGCTTCTTTTCAAACACCCTGGTGCCCGGAAATAACGTCGACGATCGTTTCCATGAATCATCATAATTCGTCGCCTCCAAGTTTCTGGTGTAATTAGGACCGACAAATTCCTTCTCGGCGATCATCCACGTGCGGGCATCATGGTAGCGGTGTGATTCAAAAGCCATTTCAACCATCCGCTCTTTGCGAATCAGTTCCCGCAGCAGCGCCTGGTTACCGATCACTTCCGGATAGGCAACTTCCAGCTTGTTGAGCCCGCTGCGGTGCCGGACCTTGTTGATGTATGCCAATGCATCTGCTTCGTTGCGCTGCGGCTTTTCGTTACATGCCTCGGCATAGCTCAGATAAATTTCCGCCAGACGGAACATTGGCCAGCAAAATTGCCCCCATTGCCCATTCTCGGTATTATTGCTGGGGTCGTTCATCCTCCTGAACAGGTAGCCCGCCTTCACGCAGTCGCCCGACGCCTGGTAGCCCGAGGTCCCGCCGGTATGGAAGGTGATCACCTTGTCACCCGAGCCGCGGTTATACCAGTTGAAGCCATTGGCAAGAATGGAAGCGTAAAAACGCGCATCCCGCCCCACCGTGCTATTGTGCGCGCGGATGGGCGCCCAGTTGTCCATCGGGTGAATGTAGTTGGGCGTGAACCCCTCCTCGCGGTAACCCGATTTCGGATCCACGATGGGATAGCCGGTACCATCGTACCCGGTTACCGGATAACGTCCGCTTGCAGCCATTGGGTAGGTATCCACCAGTTTGAGGGAAGGCGCATAGCCTCCGTATCCTTCCTTTACCGCCCTCGGCGGATTAGCCCTTACAACCCAGCCATTGGCCGCTCCCAGCCAGCGTCCCCAGATCACTTCCGAATTCCAGAACTTGAAAAAGATACCCTGATACGACTTGATCGCTTTCCGCATGGGGTCCGTTTCCGTGTTGTCGACATAGAGCGCGTACTGGTTCATATCGATCAGCTGCTTAGCCGTTTGCGCGGCGATTTCCCATTTGGCAGGATCGGTACTTTGCGAAAAAAGGTTTTTACCTTCCTTGTTCACCATGCTTTTCAAATAATCGGCGCCGTTAAAAAGCGGCCTGGCCGCATAGAGCGTGGCACGGGTCTTTGCCGCCAGGACGGCCCCTTTGGTAGCCCTGCCCGCCCAGGCCTCCTCCGCAATGGTGGCAGGCAGCGCAGCAATGCATTTATCAAATTCCGATAACACAAAGTCGAAGTTCTCGGCTACGGTATGGCGGTCTATTGTTTCGGGCCGGATGGAAATATCCGGGTCCTTGTCGCCCCAGATGTAAACCGGGCCATATTTACGCAACAGGTTGAAGTATAGAAATGCGCGTATGAACCGCGCTTCCGCTTTCATAACTTCCTTTTCCGCCGGACCGATCTCCACATTCCGGTCCACGTTGTTCATGAAAATGGTAGCCTGGTTAATACCGGTATAGCTGCTTTTCCAGGTCGCGTAGGAGTTGGTCGTCGGCCCCCAGGAGCCATTATTCATATTCAACCACGACACGCCCGACAACCAGGAAAACATCGCCTCGTCGGATCTGGGGACGACGGAACTTTCGCCGCCGACCATGTCGGAATCATCGGGCAGAAACCCGTAAATCTGCGCGAGATATGCTTCGGTGGTCGCTCTTTTATTGAAGGTTTCTTCCAGCGTTAGTGCATTCTGCAATTCCACAGAGAGATAGTCACTGCAAGAGGTCGCCGCAAACATGCAAAGCACAATGCCTGAAATGATAGAAAGTTTTCTCATGTTAATTGCTGTTAAAAATTGAGACTTGCTCCTAAACTGACCGTCTTCATTTGCGGGTAAATATTTCCGAAACTGGCATTGAGCTCCGGGTCCCACAACTTGAACTTGCTGAACGTAACCAGGTTAACCGCCTGTGCGTAAAACCGCAAACTGGAAACCCGCGCTTTACTTACAATGCCTTTGGGAACGGTATAGCCTATTTCCGCATTTTTCAGCCGGATAAAACTCATGTCCCTCTGGTAAAAAGTGGACGCCTGCCGGTTGTTTTCATTATAGGCCAGCGACATGCGGGCGTACTCGGCATTCGGGTCCTGGTTGCGCAAGCTCCATCTCTTCTCCGCCGCGTCGGCCAGAATTTGCCCATTTACCAGAATACTTCCCTGCGGCCCTTGCAGCGGATCCCCGCCGATAATCCTGGTCACATGGCCAACGCCCTGAAAAAAAGCCGATAAATCGAATTGCTTGTATTTCGCACTCAACCCGAATCCGTAGGATAGTTCAGGAACTGTGCTTCGTCCGATCGCAATCCGATCGTAGCTGTCCACCACCCCATCCCCGTTGATATCCTTGAACTTGATGTCACCCGGCACAACCGAACCGAATTTTTGAACGGGGCTTTGTTCAATATCTTCCACGGATTTAAAAAGACCCATCGACACCAATCCGAACTGCTGATCGTAAGCTTGTCCGGCAATTTCCTGGTAACCGTAAATGGGCGTTGGGGAATCGTTGTAAATGACCTTGTTGCGGTTGTAGGAGAAATTTCCTCGGGCAGAGAGCAGCCAGTCTCCTTTCACATAGCTGTATTCGATAGACCCGTCAACACCCCTGTTGGCCATCTTTCCCAGGTTCACATATTGGGCTACATTAATCCCGACGACCGACGGGACGCTCTGCTGCAAAATATAGATCCCGTCGCGGCGCTCGTTAAAATAGTCGATTTGCAATTTCAATTTATCCCATATC